>DASTEN010000507.1:0-5512 GCA_035709645.1 Sphingomonas sp. | reverse complement strand
GCCAGCCTGCTTCTGCTGGCGCTTACCCTGCCGCTGATCCTGCTGACCGCGCTGGCGATCCGGCTGGAGAGCAAGGGCGCCGCATTCTACCGCCAACGCCGCGTCGGGCTGTACGGCGTCGCCTTCGACTGCATCAAGCTGCGCTCGATGCGGACCGATGCCGAAGTGGGTGGCGTCGCGGTCTGGGCCGAGAAGGACGATCCGCGGATCACACGCATCGGTCGCATCATCCGCAAGTTGCGGATCGACGAACTGCCGCAATGCTGGTCGGTGCTGAAGGGCGAAATGAGTTTCGTCGGCCCGCGCCCTGAACGGCCGCAGTTCGTCGAAGACCTGGAAACCAAGCTGCCCTATTACGCCGAACGCCACATGGTGAAGCCGGGTATTACCGGCTGGGCGCAGATCAACTACCCCTATGGCGCGTCGATCGAGGACAGCCGGCAAAAGCTGGAATACGACCTTTATTACGCAAAGAATTATTCGCCGTTCCTGGACCTGCTGATCCTGTTGCAGACGATGCGAGTCATTCTGTGGCCGTCCGGCGCACGCTGACGCGCGACGGCCCGCCATGGAGAATCTGACACTTTTCAGTCACGCACTGGCGGCGCTGCTGCTGGCGGCAGTGGCGTTCTGGGCAGCGCGTGGCGACATACCGACGCTACCGCGCTGGCCGCTGGTGGGGGTGTTCGCGATCGGCGCGGCGTGGTCGCTGGCGATGGCGGGACTTGGCGGTCATGACCCTGCGACGCGGCTGATGGGCGGTCTGCACGCTTTGGCGATGCTGTTGGTCATGGCGGTCCTGCACCGCCGCGGTGCCGTCCGACCGCTGGGCCTGATCCCGATCTACGGCGTCGTCGGCATCGTCATCGTCGTCTCGACGCTGCTTCAGATGATCGCGCTGTCGCTCAGCACCGACACATTGATCGAATCGCGCGCGATCCCGGTGACCACGTTGTTGCGGATGCTAGTGGCGGTGTCCGGCCTGGTCCTGATCAACAATCTGGCGATGGGCAGATCCGACGGCGCGGTCCGTCTGGTGTGCGCGTCGTTTGCGATGGTGTGGAGCGCGGAGCTGGCGATCACCGCGGTATCCTATCTGTCGGGCGGCTGGCCGATGGCGATCTTTGTAGTGCGCGGCGTGATGCTGGTGATGTCGGCAGGGGTTGCCGCTCTCGCCCTGCGGATGGAAGCGTACCGCCCGGTCGCGGTGTCGCGCACGGTTGCGTATCAATCTCTGTCGCTGATCGCGGTCGGAATCTATTTCGCGGTTCTGGCGGCGGGAACCAGCGCCTTGTCGGCTGCCGGCGGCTATGCCCGGATCGTCCAGACGGCCTATGTTCTGGGTGTCACCGTGGCGGCGATCACACTGTCGTCGTCACCCTGGCTGCGGGCGTGGGCGAAGGTGAAGATCGCCAAGCATCTGTTCACCCACCGCTACGATTATCGCAGTGAATGGCTGCGGTTCACCAACACGCTGGGCGCGTCGGAGGGCGGACTGTCGCTTGGTGAGCGGATCGTGAAGGCGGTCTGCGACATCACGATGTCCGACCGCGGCCTGCTGCTGGTTCCGGAAGGCGACGGGCTGGGTGTCGGCGAGCGATGGAATACCGATGCGTCGGGCGGTCCCGCGGATGGAGCCTTCGTGCACCATCTGGCCGGCACCGAACGCATTCTGGCGTTCGATGAACTTCGGGTCGCGACCGAGGTCGATACCGAACTTGCCTGCGTTCCGCAGTGGATCCTCGACGATCGCGACATCTGGGCCGCGGTGCCGATGGTGCACCGCCGTCAACTGGTCGGTGTGGTCCTGCTCGGCCGTTCCAGTGTCGACCGACCGCTTGATTGGGAAGACTTCGACCTGCTGAAGGTCGCCGGCCGCGGGGTCGCCAGCTATCTCGCCGAAGCGCGCGCGCAGGAGGCGCTAGCCGATACGCAACGCTTCGACGAATTCAATCGCCGTACCGCGTTCATCGTTCACGACATCAAAAACCTCGTCAGCGGGCTCAGCCTGGTTGCGCGCAACGCCGAGCGCCATGCCGACAATCCCGAATTTCGAGCCGACATGGTTGCGACATTGCGGGATTCTGCCGCCAAGCTGAACATGCTGCTCGGCCGCCTGTCGACCGGACCGCGGGGCCGTGCCGAGCCGCCGCAGGCGGTTCCGTTGCTCGATTTCGCGCAGCGCATGGTCGCGACCCGTCGCGCCGGGCACCCGATCGTCGCGACCGGAGACGCCTATGCCATCGCGCTCGCCGATCCGGTGCGTCTCGAACAGGCGGTTGGTCATCTTTTGAGCAATGCGGTCGAAGCGAGCCCGTCCGCCGAGCCGGTCAGCCTGATCGTATCGACCGAGGGGGATCGCACGGTGATCGCCGTCGTCGACCGTGGCTGCGGCATGTCGCCCGGCTTCATCCGCGACCGCCTGTTCCGCCCCTTCGCGTCATCGAAGCCCGACGGCTTCGGCATCGGCGCGTTCGAGGCCCGCCAACTCGCGGAAAGCATGGGCGGCGCGATTTCGGTGTCCAGCCAGGAAGGGCAGGGCTCGACCTTTCGCATCGTCCTGCCGGCCGCCGCCGCAGCAGCAGCCCTAACTGGAATTGCCGCATGACCGACCAAGTCCTCCTGATCGTCGAGGATGATCCGGCGCTCCAGCGTCAGTTGCGGTGGGCGTATGATGGCTACCGCGTACTCGTCGCATCCACCCGCGACGAGGCACTGACGCTACTGCGCGCCGAGGAACCGGCGGTGGTGACGCTCGACCTGGGGCTGCCGCCCGACCCCGACGGCACGACCGAAGGTTTCGCGACACTGGCCGAGATGCTGGCGCTGAAACCGGATCTGAAAATCGTCGTCGCATCCGGCCATGGTGCGCAGGACAGCGCGTTGCGCGCAATTCGGGAGGGCGCGTGGGATTTCTACGCGAAGCCGATCGACATCGATGCCCTGGGGCTGATCGTCGCACGCGCGTTCCATGTCCACGCGCTGGAAGCGGAGAATCGCAGGCTTGCGACGGCGGCGGCCAAGGGCGGTACGACGGCATTGGGCGGCATGATCACCGCCAGCCCGGAAATGCTGAAGGTTACCCGCACGATCGAACGCGTCGCGTCCGCCGACGTGTCGGTCATGCTGCTCGGCGCGTCGGGCACCGGCAAGGAACTGCTGGCGCGCGGGCTGCACGAGCAGAGCGGCCGGAAGGGCGCATTCGTCGCGATCAATTGCGCGGCCATTCCCGAAACCTTGCTCGAAAGCGAATTGTTCGGGCACGAAAAGGGCGCGTTCACCGGGGCGGTGAAGACGACCGAGGGCAAGATCGAGCAGGCGCAGGGTGGCACACTGTTCCTCGACGAAATCGGTGATGTTCCCCTGCCGCTTCAGGTCAAGCTACTGCGCTTCCTGCAAGAACGCGTGATCGAGCGTATCGGGGGACGCAAGCCGATCCCCGTCGACGTCCGCATCGTCTGCGCGACGCACCGCGACATCGATGCGATGGTCGTCGATCAGAGCTTCCGCGAAGACCTGTATTACCGCCTCGCCGAAATCGTGGTGCGGATACCGTCGCTCGCCGAGCGGCCCGGGGATGCGACGCTGCTGGCGAAAGCGTTCGTCCGGCGCCACGCCGCGCAGATGAGGTCGGGGGCGACCGCGCTCGCCGCCGATGCGCTGGCGGCGATCGACGCCCACACGTGGCCGGGTAACGTGCGCGAACTCGAAAATCGCGTGAAGCGCGCGGTCATCATGGCGGACGGGACGAAGATCACCGCGAGCGACCTGGATCTGGGCATCAGCGCCGATAGCGACGCGATCAATCTGCGCTACATTCGCGAACAGGCGGATCGCAAGGCGATCCGGCATGCGCTGGCCCGCAGCGACGGCAACATCTCCGGCACCGCGCGACTGTTGGGGATCAGCCGGCCGACGCTCTATGACCTGATGCGCGCCTATGACCTCCAGCCGTAGACGCCGGCGGTCGCGATCTGCTCGGTCGACCGGGATTGCCCGGCGGGTTGCCGGATGGATCGCGGGCCTGCTGGTGCTGGTCGGTGCCGCCGCGGCGACATGGATGATTCTGCATCAGCCGCCCGCAAAGGGCGATGCCGCGGCATTGGTCGCCGAAAGCACGGCGGCGCTGCGCAACGGGCGGGTATCGCTCGCGCGCGCACTGGCGAAACGGGCGGTTGCGGCCGACGTCGCGTCTGCACCGGCACATCTCGCTGCGGCGCGCGGCGCTCTGGCGGAGGGCGACGGCCTGACCGCGGAGGCGGAGGTCGGCCGGGCGATCGACGCCGGTGCAGCGCGAGAAACCACGCGCGCGATGGCTGCGCACGCGCGTCTGCTCCAGAACGATGCGATCGGTGCGCTTGCCATCGCACAGACGGTGCCGGAATCGGACAGGACGTACGGCCGCCGGATCGAAGCCCGCGCGCTGGCCGCGGATGGCGACATCGTCGCCGCCATGACGGTCTGGGACCAGGCGATCGCGGACGCACCTGCCGACGCCGCGCTCTGGGTCGATGTCGCGCGGTTCAGCCTGGCGCAGGGGGACATGGGGCGCGCGACAATCGCTGCCCGGCAGGCGGTGCGGCTGGATTCGGCAAACCTCGACGCGCTGTTGATTCGGGGCCGGATCGCGCGCCAGCAAGCCGGTCTGACGGCGGCCCTGCCATGGCAGGAACGGGCCCTGGCGCGCGATTCCGCCAGCTATGCCGCGCTGATCGATCATGCCGCGACGCTCGGGGATCTGGGCCGGGGGACCGCCATGGTGCAGATGGTGCGCCGGGCGCTGGCGGTACGGCCGGGTGATCCGCAAGCCTTTTACCTGCTGTCCGCCTTGGCCGCGCGGACGGGCAAGTTCGATCTTGCCCGCGCGCTGTTCGACCGTGTTGGCGGCGATTTCGATCGGACGCCGGGCGCGTTGCTGCTTGCCGCGACCCTCGACATTGACGGCGGCGATTACGAACAGGCCGTGGCCCGATTGCGCAACCTGATCGGCGTGCAGCCGATGAACCTGCGCGCGCGGCAACTGCTGGCGACCGCGCTGCTGAGACTCGATTCGCCGCAGGATGCGCTAGCGGTATTGCGTCCGATCGGTCTGCGCGAAGATGCCGACAGCTATACGCTGATTCTGGCGGCGCGCGCCTTCGAGCGTGTCGGCGATCGCGGTGAGGCCGCTCGACTGCTCGATCGCGCCGCGACACTCGCGCCGGGGAGCGCGCGTCAGTTCGCGGCGGACGACAGCGTTGCGGTCGCCGCATCGCTCGCTCAGTCGGCCGATCTGGAAACGACCGTGCCGTTCCTGCGCGCACTGCTGGACGACAATCAGGGGCCGGCGGCGATCGGCGCCGCTGCGCGGCTGGCGCGGGACCGGCCGACCGTACCCGACGCCTGGCTAGCCTACGGCGACACGCTGCGGCTGAACGGTCGTTCGGCCGACGCGGTGCAGGCCTATCGGCGGGCCGGCGCCGTGCGCTTCGATGCGCCGACGCTACTCAGGATGGCGCCGCTGGTCGATGTC
>DASTEN010000506.1:0-2260 GCA_035709645.1 Sphingomonas sp. | reverse complement strand
CCGTGTCGATACGCTATGGCATGAGCGGGCCGCTGTCGGCGCTGACCGCGCTGGTCGCCTGTGCCGTGCCGATGATCGTCTGGTCGCTCGTCGTCGACAAGGTCCACCGCGCGCCGTCGACGGGCATCGACTGGGCGAATCCGCGTCCGCTGCGGCAAACGATCGATGTCAGCCTGACGAAGCTCGTCGGGCTATGGGCGACGTGGGGACTGATCGCGGCGGTCTATGCGACGTTCCGATTCTATGCCGAGGGTGGTTTCGGCTTCGCCATCGCCTGCCTGACCTATGCCGCGCCGGTGCTGGTCGCCGCGTCGATTCCCTGGGTGGTGTGGAGCGACCGCTATCTGATCGAGCCACGCGACGGCGCCTGGGCGCTGGGGGCGTGGCTGCTCGACCTGCGGGATGCCGGGCCCGACCGCACGGCGATCCATGCCCATCTGCGCGCCTGGGGTGTGAAGGGGTTTTTCCTCGCCTTCATGCTGGGCATCGTGCCGGGCGGATTCGCCGCCGTCGTGAACGCGGACCTATCCGGTCTGGCACGCGATCCGGTGACGTTGGCCAAGGGGTTGATCACGCTGATGTTCGTCGTCGACGTGGCCTTCGCGTGCGTCGGCTACATGCTGACGTTCCGCGTGGTCGATGCGCATATCCGCAGCGCCGATCCGCATGCGCAAGGGTGGGCGGCGGCGCTCATCTGCTATCCGCCGTTCATCCTGATGAATTCCGGCGGGCCGCTCGACTATCATGCCGGGACCGCCGACTGGGTCTATTGGCTGCAGGGCCATCCCTGGCTGATGGCCGGACTGGGCGGGGTGCTGGTCGCGCTGACCGCGGTCTATGCCTGGGCGACGATCGCCTTCGGCCTGCGCTTTTCGAACCTGACGCATCGCGGCGTACTGACGCACGGACCCTATGCGATCAGCCGTCACCCGGCGTATCTCACGAAGAACATCTTCTGGTGGCTGTCGACGCTGCCGTTCCTGGTGACGAGCGGCGGCATCGCCGACGGATTACGCAACGCCGCGATCCTGGGCGTGGTCAGCGGCATCTACTGGTGGCGTGCGAAGACCGAGGAACGGCATCTGGGCGCCGACCCCGCGTACCGTGCGTATAGCGACTGGATGGCGCGGCATGGCCTGGTGCCGCGCTTGTTCGGAAAGATCACCGGTGCTCCGGCGCAGGCGGGAGCCAGAGCCGCATAGGCTGACACTCGTTACCCTGGGCCCCCGCCTGCGCGGGAGCACGGTGGGTATCAGTCGTCCAGCTTGGGCGCGCTATGCGCCTTCATGCTCAGTGTCATCTGCACGCTCAGCGCATGGACCATCTGTGCCGGCGCGGTCCCGCGGGCGAAGCGATATTGATTGAGGTAGCCGACGTCGGCGCTGACCCCGGTCGCGATCGGCAGCGTCACGCCGACGATGTTGCGCATCCGCTCGTACCCGCTGCGCTGAAACACCGTCGTATTGGGCAGGAAGAAGCTTTCGTGGCTGTAGAATGCGGCCAGCCCCTTCCTGCGGCCGATCGGCAGATTGTAGCGCACCAGCGGACGGATGCGGATGCCGACGCCGGGGCGATCGTCGCGGAAACGTTCGTCGACCCGGAACCGCCCCGTGAAGCGGCCGAAGGTCAGGATGACGTGCTGGCGGATGCGATCTTCATCGGCGCCTCGCTGCCCGTTGTGCCCGCCGACCCGACGATAGCCGAAGCCCAGTTCGATATGGCTGCTCGCCTTGTACCCCAACAGCGTGCCGACCTCGGTCTGGTACAGCCCGCCTTCGTCGTCGCTCAGCCGCCCGATCTGCTCGACGGTCAGGCGCACCTTGTCCGACAGCGGGACGACCGCATTGAGCTGCCACCAGGCCTGCGGATCCTCGACCGTCTGCGCGCACGCGGGTGACGCGGCGACCAGCAGCGGCGTGGCGGCCAGGAGGCGGGCGCGGATCAGTAGCTGTACTCGGCGTAGACGCGCGACAGGTCGCCGTTCCAGCTTCCGTGATACCGATCGAGCAGCACCTGCGCCGGCACCTTGCCGCTGCGTACGATCTCGCGCAGCGGGTCCAGGAATCCGGCTTCGCTGTCGCCCGCGCCGTTCAGCCGCGCCCGCGCCGACAGGCCGGCGGTGGCGATGTCCAAGACCTCGCCCGCGATGTCCCGCAGCGTGCCGCCGCGGATCGGTGCGTCGAGCGCGAGTTTCGGCACCGCGCCGCGAAGCGCTTCGCGTTCGTCCATCGACCAGTCCTTGACCAGGTCCCAGGCGGCG
>DASTEN010000505.1:0-2614 GCA_035709645.1 Sphingomonas sp. | reverse complement strand
CGATCGCTGTCGCACCTCGACAAGGCGCGGATGAAGGCGATCGCCGGCATCTCGTCCGCGCGTGCGCCGACGCTGAGCGACGCCGCGGCGCTGCTCGCTATCCTGATGCGGCGCCTCGGCACGACGGCGGCGATCGCGTCGTCGCACGGTCTGCGCGAAGGCTTGCTGTACCAGCGATTGCCGGCCGCGGTGCGGGCGGAGGACGCGCTGATCGTCGCCGCGCGCGAGGAAGCGCGGGTGGCCGGGCGGTTTCCGGAGCATGGCGACGTGCTCGACCGCTGGATCGCGCCGCTGTTCGCCGACCCACCCGAACGCGCGCGCCTGCGCCATGCTGCCTGCCTGCTTGCCGACGTCGGCTGGCGCGCGAACCCGGAATTTCGCGCCGAACGCGGCGTCGAGATCGCGCTGCACGGCAATTGGGTCGCGATCGACGCGCGCGGTCGCGCGTTGATCGCGCAGGCGCTGCATGCCTCGCTGGGCGGGGAGGCGACGTCGCCCGACCCGCTCGGGCGCCTGGCACCGCACGACGAACTGGCGGTCGCGGCGCAATGGGGACTGGCGATGCGGTTGGGCCAGCGGCTGTCCGGCGGCGTTGCCGGCCCGCTCGAGCGGACGCGGCTGTCGCTCGAGCACGACGCGCTGGTGCTGCACGTCCCGAACGCCGATGTCGCGCTCTATGGCGATACGGTCGAAAAGCGCCACCGCGCGCTGGCCGCCGCGATGGGCCGGCCGGCGCGATTGATGGTCGACTAAATCAACCGCACGCGACGCGCACGATACGGTCGTCGGCGGCCAGGGTGATGGTCACACGCCGGGCGTCGTATTCCATCGTCACCATCTGGCCTGGCCGGACGGTGCGCGCCGTCGTCGTTCCGGTCTTCGCCCGAAGCTCTGCCGCTACGCCGTCCGACCAGGCACGGCCCACGAACGCCTGCGTAACGGCGGTCGTGCACATATCGGACGGGCCCGCGATCGGCGCTGTGACTGATTTTGGCATGCAGGCCGCAAGCGGGAGCAGCGCCACCAGCGCCAGCGCGCGCGTCATTGTGCCGCCTCCGTCCGCGTCATCGTCAGCTTGCCACCGTCGACGGTGAAGCCCAGACGCCCCTCGACCAGATCGAGCGCGTCGCGGCCGAACTGGTCGAACCGCCAGCCCTGAAGGATCGGTAGGTCCTGTCGCTGCCCGGCGGCCAGCGCCTCCAGATCGTCGGATCGCGCGAGCAGGCGGGACGCCACGTTGATGTCGCGGGCGCGAATCTTGAGCAGCAATTTCAGCAGGTCGGCGACCAGCGCGCCTTCCTTGCCCAGCGCCGGGCCGCGTTCGTCACGGCTCGGCATTTCCGCCGCGGGCAGGGGCTTCGCGTCCGCGATCGCCGCCATCAACCGGCCGCCGATGTCGTTGCCCGCCCAACTGGCCGACAGCCCGCGGACCTTCGACAGGTCGGCCTGCTTGCGCGGCGGATTGCTGGCCAGGTCGGCGATCGTCTCGTCCTTGGCGATGCGGCCGCGCGGCAGGTTCTTGCCCCGCGCCTCGGTCTCGCGCCACCTGGCGATCGCCTTCAGCCGGCCGAGCACCTCGGCCTTGCGGCTGTTGATGCGCACGCGCTGCCAGGCGGCATCGGGGTCCTGCCGGTAGTTTTCGGGATCGCCAAGCCGCTCCATCTCCTGGTCCAGCCAGTCGCCGCGCCCGGTCTTGCGCAGCTTGTCGAGCATCTTGGGGAAAATCTTCGCCAGATGCGTCACGTCGGCGATCGCGTAGGTGATCTGGCGGTCGTCGAGCGGACGCCGGCTCCAGTCGGTGAACCGCGCGCCCTTGTCGACCTGGACGCCAAGATAGCTGTCGACCAGGTTCGAATAGCCGATCTGCTCGCCCTGGCCCAGCGCCATCGCCGCGATCTGGGTGTCGAACAGCGGGTGCGGCGTCTTGCCAGTCAGGTTGTAGACGATCTCCAGATCCTGACCGCCGGCGTGGAAGACCTTCAGCACGTCCTCGTTCTCGGTCAGCAAATCGAGCAGTGGCTTCAGGTCGATGCCCGGCGCCAGCGGATCGATCGCCGCAGCTTCCTCGGTATTCGCGACCTGGATCAGGCACAGCTCGGGCCAGAAGGTATTCTCGCGCATGAATTCGGTATCGACCGTTATGAACGGCGACTGTGCGAGCCGGGTGCAGAGATTGGCGAGGGTGGCCGAGTCTTCGATCAACGGGTGAATATGCATAGGCCGGCGGCCATAGCCCTGCGCGCGCCGCTTGACAAAGGGGCGCGTGGAGGGGAGGGCGCGGGCTTGAAATTCCAATCCGTCATCCCTGCGCAGGCGGGGATCAATTCTGGCTGGCTTATCGGCGGAAGCCCGGGCGCCAGCCACGATTTGCCCCCGCCTCCGCGGGGGTGACGAACAGCAGAGATACGAACGATGCACGCCTATCGCACCCACACCTGCGCCGCGCTGACCGCCACCGACGTCGGCCAGACGATCCGCCTGTCGGGCTGGGTCCACCGCAAGCGCGACCACGGCGGCGTGCTGTTCGTCGACCTGCGCGACCATTATGGCATCACCCAGGTGGTGTTTCAGCCCGAGCATCCGTTCTTCGCCGACGCGGAAAGAGTGCGCCTGG
>DASTEN010000504.1:0-4947 GCA_035709645.1 Sphingomonas sp. | reverse complement strand
TGCAACGCCTGCGGCCACTATAACGGCCGCGAAGTCGTCTCGGTCGAGGGCTAAAGCCCTCCCCTGTCAGGAGCGTACACCGCAATGTCCCCCGATGCGCGGATCGCCGTCGATGCGATGGGCGGCGACGAGGGGCTTGCGGTCATGCTTGCCGGCGTCGCACGCGCGCGTCGCCGCTTCGATGGCATGCGCTTCCTGCTGGTCGGTGACGAGGAGAAGATCCGCGAGGGTCTCGCCGCGCACCCGAACCTGACCGCGGCGTCGGAAATCGTCCACGCCCCCGATGTGATTTCCGGCAGCGACAAGCCCAGCCAGGCGATCCGCCGGGCGAAGACGACGTCGATGGGCGTCGCGATCGACCTAGTGAAGCAGGGCCGCGCCGCCGCCGCCGTATCGTCTGGCAATACCGGCGCGCTGATGGCGATGGCGAAGCTGTCGCTGCGCATGTTGCCGGGTATCGATCGCCCCGCGCTCGCGGCGATGTTGCCCAGCCTGGGCGATACCGACACGGTGATGCTCGATCTGGGCGCCAACACCGAATGCGACGCGCGCAACCTGGTGCAGTTCGCGGTCATGGGCGCGGCCTGGGCGCGTACCACCCTGGACCTCGAATCGCCCCGCGTCGCGCTGCTGAACATCGGCACCGAGGCGCTGAAGGGTACCGACGAGGTGCGCGAGGCGGCCGCCGCCCTGAAGGCGGCGACGCACCTGCCGATGACCTTTTCCGGCTTCATCGAGGGCGACCGGATTTCACGCGGGCATGTCGACGTCGTGGTCTGCGACGGATTTTCGGGCAACATCGCCCTCAAGACCGCCGAGGGGACGGCGCGCTTCGTCGGCGACCTGCTGAAGCGGGCGTTCCGCAGTTCGGTGCGGTCGAAGATCGGCTTCCTGATCTCGAAACCGGCGACGCAGTTGCTGCGCGATCATCTTGATCCGAACAACCACAACGGCGCGGTCTTCCTGGGGCTGAACGGGCTGGTGGTGAAAAGCCACGGCGGCGCGACCGAACTGGGCGTGGCGCATGCGATCGGCGTGGCGGCGAAGATGGTCCGCGACGATCTGCTGAACCGCATCAAGGACGATCTCGCGCATTTCGAGGAGCAGGCAGCGGCATGACCATCCGGTCGGTCATTCTCGGCACGGGATCGGCCCTGCCGGCCCGCCGCGTCTCGAACGCCGAACTGGCGCAGCAGGTCGATACTACCGACGAATGGATCGTCGAGCGGACCGGCATCCGTTTCCGCCATCTGGCAGGCCCCGACGAAACGACGTCGACGCTGGCAACCGATGCCGCAAAGGCGGCGATCGCCGCATCGGGCCTGGTTGCGCAGGACATCGACCTGATCGTGCTGGCGACGGCGACGCCCGACCAGACCTTTCCGGCCACAGCGACGAAGGTGCAGGCGGCGTTGGGCATCGACGATTGCGTCGCGTTCGACGTCGCGGCGGTCTGCTCGGGCTTTCTCTACGCCGTCCAGGTTGCCGACAGCATGATCCGTGCGGGCGCCCACCGCCGCGCGCTGGTGATTGGCGCGGAGACGTTCAGCCGGATCCTCGATTGGGAGGATCGCACGACCTGCGTTCTGTTCGGCGACGGCGCGGGTGCGATGGTGCTGGCGGCCGAAGAGGACAGCGACCGCGGCATCCTGGCGACGAAGCTGCACGCCGACGGGCGTCACAACGAACTGTTGTACGTCGACGGCGGCCCGTCGACTACGGGTACGGTCGGCAAGCTGCGCATGAAGGGGCGTGAGGTGTTTCGCCATGCCGTCGTCAATCTGGCGACCGTCATGGGCGAATCGCTCGCTGCGGCCGGGCTGTCTGCCGAGGACGTGGATTGGGTGGTTCCCCATCAGGCCAACGCGCGCATCCTGGATGCGACGGCCCGCAAGCTCGGCCTGGCACCGAAAAAGGTCGTCGTCACGGTTGATCAGCACGCCAACACGTCGGCGGCCTCGGTTCCGCTCGCGCTCGATACCGCGGTGCGTGACGGCCGCATCAAGCGCGGCGACCTGATCGTGCTGGAAGCGATGGGTGGCGGCTTCACCTGGGGTGCAGCTGTGATTCGGTTCTAATTGTCGGACGTTATCTACTCAAAACGGTCGATTTAATGGTTTCAATCGCGACAAAAGGTTTCTGACGCCCCGCCCGGCTTTTGCGCCATCCGAGCCGGCGTGGTATTCAATGACCGTCCGCCGATCATCGAGGGCGGAGGGGAATGGAGTTGGATTCATGCAGGACGCTGGAACGCTGACACGTGCCGATCTGGCGGAGGCGCTGCATCACGAAGTCGGCTTGTCTCGCGCGGATTCGTCCCAGTTCGTCGAACAGATTCTGGGCCATATGTGCGACGCGCTCGCCAATGGCGAGAATGTGAAAATCTCCGGGTTCGGTAGCTTCGTACTTCGCGACAAGGGGGAACGGATCGGCCGCAATCCCAAGACCGGCGTCGAAGTACCCATCGCCCCGCGACGCGTGCTGACGTTCCGGGCCAGCCAGATGATGCGGGATCGCATCGTGGCCGCTCGCTGAGCCAAGCGATGACACCGCCGGAAAAGGCGGCTGCCGCGTTTCGGACGATCGGGGAATTGTCGCGGGAAACGGGCATAGCCCAGCACATCCTGCGATATTGGGAAACGCGTTTTCCTCAACTTCGGCCGCTGCAACGTGCGGGCAACCGCCGCTATTATCGCCCGGAGGATGCCGCGCTCGTGCGTCGCATCCAGACCCTGCTGGAAACCGAGGGCTATACGATCCGCGGCGTGCAGAAATTGCTGGCGGACGAAGCGCCCGTGCGGCGCGGGGGATCGCGCAAGGCCGCGCTGACCACCATCCGCGACGGGCTGGCCGCCGCGCTGGCGGAGGACGCTACACCCAAACGCGACTGATCCAGGCGCCGGCGTCTCACCCGCGCGGGCCCGAAACCGCGACCGCCCGCCGATCCCTTACTCGACGGCCGCGTCAGTCCGCGCTGGGTCCCAGGGCCGGGTCGAGATCGCGGGGCCGCACGAACCGCCGCAGCATTGCGCCATTGGGCTCGGCATCGGCCCAGCGATCGATCGCAAAGGTCAATTCGGCCACGCTGGCGGTGGGAAATTTCTCCTCGACATCGGCGCGCGCCGGATTGTCGCCCGCCAGCGGGACCAGCGTCAGCACCAGTTCCTCCAACCCCGGATTGTGCCCGACCAGCAACAGCCGGTCGACGTCGTCGGCCTGTTCCTGGATCACGTCGATCAGCGACGCGACCGAGGCGAGATACAAGCGCTTGTCCCATTCGGACGCGATCGGGGCGCCATAGCCACGCCCGGCGTGATCGAGCGTCTCGACCACGCGGACCGCCGGCGATGCGACCACTCGATCGAACGTCAGCCCGAGCGATTTCAGATTGCGCCCGACGACTTGCGCAGCGCGCTGACCCTTGGCGTTCAGCGGCCGGTCGAAATCGCGAAGCGCGGGATCGTCCCATCCCGATTTCGCGTGGCGGAGCAGCGTCAGCGTTTTCATGCCCCCGCCTTTTGCCGGATCGGGACGGCGGAAGGAAGGGCGCGCACGCGCTCGATCGCTTCGTCCAGCGTGATGCGGCGCACCGGCGTGCCCGGCGGGAACGCAGACAGCAGCCGCGACGGCATCGCGGCGCTCAGCAGCACGAATGCGCCCGAATCATCGGCACGGCGGATCAGGCGACCGAACGCCTGAGCCAGACGCGCGCGGACGATGCGGTCGTCATAGGCGCTCCCCCCGCCCGCCATGCGGCGCGCGGCGTGCAGCACGCTGGGTTTGGGCCACGGCACGCCTTCCATCACCACCAGACGCAGCGACTGACCGGGCACGTCGACGCCGTCGCGCAGGGCATCGGTGCCGAGGAGCGACGCGCGCGGATCGTCGCGGAAGATATCGACCAGCGTGCCCGTATCGATCGGGTCGACATGCTGCGCGGCAAGCGGCAACCCTTCGCGCGCCAGCCGGTCGGCGATGCGGGTATGGACCCCACGCAGCCGGCGGATCGCGGTGAACAACCCCAGTGTCCCGCCGCCGGCTGCCAGGATCAGCCGGGCATAGGCATTGGCGAGACCGGCCAGATCGCCGCGCTTCACGTCGGTCACGATCAGCACCTCGGCACGCGATGCGTAATCGAACGGGCTCTGCGCCTCGAAATGGATCGGAGCACCTTCCAGATGCACCGCGCCGCTGCGCGCGTCCGCCACGTCCCAGTCGCCGCCTGCTCGGAGCGTCGCCGAGGTTATGACCGCGCCGTGCGCCTGTTTCAGGACCGTGTCGGCAAACGGCCGCGACGGGTCGAGCCAGTGGCGGTGCAGCCCGACGTCCCATTCACGCCCCTCTGCGCGGTCGACCGCCAGCCAGTCGACGAAGTCGGGATCGGCCGGCCCGCCGATCCGCGCGATCAGCGACAGCCAGGCGCCGACGGTTTCCGCGCGCCAGCCAAGCGAAGCGATGGCGCCTTCGATCCGGGCGCGGGCCGGGCCGTCCATCCAGTCGGGTGCCTCGGCCAGCACCGCCTCCAGCCGACGACCGAGCGACACCAGTGGCCGCACCAGCGCATCGAGCGCGGCGGCAGCGGGCCCGGCGGCGTCGACCAGCGCCGGGTCGGGTTCGGCGAGTTCGGTTTCCAAGGCATAGCCCGCATCGTCGTCCTTGGCCGCGCGCGCGTAGACCAAGCCACGCACCGCACCGAGCAGCGCTTCGACGGGGCCGAACGGCGCGCCGTCCTGCAACCGCGCCAGCCAGCCGTCGGCGGGCAGCGCCCGCGCCGCCTCCACCGCAGCGGCGATCGCGCGACCGCCTTCGTCGTCATAACTGGCGACATCGCTCAACCGTGCGGCAAGCCCGCGCCGGCGGCCACGCGCGGTCCCTTCGGGTCCGGTCACCCAGCGTCGGATCTCGATCGCCTCGGCACCGGTTAGGGCGGCGGCGAACATCGAATCG
>DASTEN010000503.1:0-3651 GCA_035709645.1 Sphingomonas sp. | reverse complement strand
TGGGCGGCGGCTGGATCGCGGAGACGGAGCGGGTCAAATCCTCCCCGGAATTGGGAGGGGAACCGCCGCGCGGTAGCGCGGTGGTGGAGGGGCTTGGGTAGTACTTCGCAAGCCACTCAACCACTCGGCTATCGCCGAGCGGTCCCCGTCCCCGTGCCGGGGAGGAATTTAGAGGAGGAACGTCCCCTCGATAACGGTCACGCAGCTGCCGCGCAGGATCACGCGGTCGCCCGCCATCTCGCATCCGACATGCCCACCGCGGGCACTCGCCTGATAGGCGCTGAACCGATCGCGCCCGAATTTCTCCGCCCAGTAGGGTACCATCACCGCGTGAGCCGATCCGGTGACCGGATCCTCGGGTATGTCGAAGTAATCGGTGAAAACCCGGCTGACGACATCCGCCGTCTCGCCCTGGGCCGCGACGATCAGCACATAGGGGCCGAGCGCCTTGACCGCGCGGCCATCGGGGGCGGCGGCGCGGACGGCGGCCTCGTCCTTCACAACGACCAGCGCATAGCCCTTGTCGTGCCAGAGTGTCTCGATGGCCTCGACGCCCAGCGCCGACACGATCTCGGGCGTCGCCTTGTGGGCAGGCGCCCAGGCGGGGAGCGCCATCGCATAGCCGTCGCCATCCCTACCCACTTCCAGCACGCCGGCCTGGCGCGTGGCGAACCGGACGCGGTCGCGCGAAGGGTCGCCGGACAGCACGAAATGCCCGCTCGCCAACGTGGCATGGCCGCACAACGCGACCTCGGCGGCGGGCGTGAACCAGCGCAATTCGAAGTCCGGCCCGTCGCCGCCATCGTCTTCGCTGTCGCCGATCGGGACCAGGAAAGCGGTTTCGCTAAGGTTGTTCTCGGCGGCGATGCGCTGAAGCACGGCGTCGTCCAGCCAATGGCTCAGCGGCATTACCGCGGCCGGGTTTCCCTCGAACGGGCGGGCCGCGAAGGCATCGATCTGAACGAAGGGTATCCTCATACGCGCTTCCCGAACCAATGGGGTGTGACGTCCGCCTCGACCAGCGGATTGTCGGTGTCGACATGGCCTTCGGGATCGAGGTGGATCAGCACCTCGACCTTGGGATAGGCACGCCGCAGCGCCTGTTCGACGCCCTCGACGATCTCGTGCGCCGAGGCGACGGTCAGGTCTCGACCGACTTCCATGTGGAACTGCGCGAAGTCGTGGCTGCCCGAACGGCGGGTCCGGAAATCATGGATACCGCGCAGGCCGGGCTGGCGCGCGGCGACCTCGATGAAGGCGCGGCGCTCATCTTCGGGCCACTCCTTGTCCATCAGCTGGTCGATCGCGTTCGACGATGCCTGAAACGCGCCCCAGCCGAGCCATAGCGCGATGGCGATGCCGAAGACGGGGTCGGCGCCGGTCAGCCCGGCGAACTGCTCCAGCGCCAGTGCTGCGATGACCGCCAGGTTCAGCAGCACGTCCGACTGGTAGTGGACGTTGTCCGCCATGATCGCGACCGATCCGGTCTGGCGGATGATCCGGCGCTGGTACCACAGCAGCACCGCGGTCGCGGCGATCGCGACGACCGAAACCAGAATGCCGAATTCCGCATCCTCGCCCCGGGCAGGGTTGCTGAACCGCTCGATCGCGCGCCAGGCGATGCCGATCGCCGATGCGGTGATCAGCGCGACCTGAAACAACGCGGCCAGCGCCTCTGCCTTGCCGTGGCCGAAGCGGTGGTCGTGGTCGGCAGGCTCGGCGGCCAGTTTCACGCCGTAAAGGGTGACGAGGCTCGCCAGCAGGTCGAGGCCCGTGTCGGCGAGCGAGCCGAGCATCGCGACCGAGCCGGTATGCCAGGCGGCAAAGCTCTTCAACGCGAGCAGGAAAGTCGCCATTCCGACGCTGAACAGCGCCGCGCGGATGGCGAGCGGGATGATGCGGCGGCGTTCGCTTTCGGTCATGGGAACAGCAGACCTTCGCTCCAGGCATCACCGGTCCGGGTGAAGACGCGGCGGTGGTGCAGGCGGCCAGGCCGATCCTCCCACAGTTCGATCGAATCCGGTACGACGCGGTAGCCACCCCAGTGCGGCGGGCGCGGTATGTCCCGGCCATCGAAGCGCCGTTCCATCTCGGCATAGCGCGCCTCGAACGTCGATCGATCGTCGAGCGGGCGCGACTGGTCGGACGCCCAGGCGCCCAGCTGCGACGCGCGGCTGCGAGTGGCGAAATAGGCATCCGATTCTGCATCGGTCACCAGAGTGACGGCGCCTTCGACGCGCACCTGCCGCCGCAGCGACTTCCAGTGGAAGAGGAGGGCCGCCTGCGCATTCTCGGCCAGCTCGTCCGCCTTGCGACTCTCGCGGTTGGTGTAGAACACGAAGCCGCGCGCGTCGTGGCCCTTCAGCAGGACCATACGGACCGAGGGGCGGCCCTCGTCATCCGCCGTGGCGAGTGCCATCGCATTGGGATCGTTCGGTTCGCCCGCCTCGGCTTCACGCAGCCAGGCGTCGAAGATCTGGATCGGATCGTCGGCCATGCGGGCCATGTAGCGTGCCGTGCGAAGATTCGCGACTCTTCACCATCGCGCCGCGGAAAAGCCGTCCTTCGACTGCCTGACTTCGGCAGTCGCTCAGACCAGGCTATGTCGACCGGCGCGATGGATCGCCGCCCTCGTCACTCAACCCAGTCCAATCCGATGTCGCGATACAGCCCACGGTCTTCCTCCCACTTCGGGTTGACCTTTACGTGCAGGTACAGGTGCACCGGCACGCCCAGCAGCTCCTTCAGCTGCGCACGGGCGCGGGCGCCGATTTCCTTGATCCGCGTGCCGCCCTTGCCCAGCACGATCGCGCGCTGTGTGTCGCGGGCGACCAGGATCTGCTGGTGGATCTCGACCGAACCGTCATCGCGTTCGGAATACCGTTCGGTCTCGACAGCGCTGTCATAAGGCAGTTCGGCATGAAGCTGGAGGTAAAGCTGCTCGCGCGTCACCTCGGCGGCCAGCATCCGGTCGGTGACGTCGGCGACCTGATCGTCGGGGAAATGCCACGGTCCCTGCGGCATCCGCGCGGCGAGCACCGATTTCAGATGCGCGACGCCGTCGCCGGTCATCGCGCTGACGAAGAACGTCTCCTCGAACGTCGCGAGCTCGTTCAGCCGCTGGGCGTGGATCAGCAGCTTACCCTTGTCGGCTAGATCGACCTTGTTGAGGATCAGCAGCTTGGGCTCCGGCCGATCCTTCAGCGATTCGACGATGTCGGTGACCTTGGCTCCTAGACCGCCCTTGGCATCGACGACCAGCGCGATGACGTCGGACCCGTCGGTCCCACCCCAAGCGGCCTGCACCATCGCGCGGTCCAGCCGGCGCCGGGGCTCGAAGATGCCGGGCGTATCGACCAGCAGCAGCTGCGTAGCGCCTTCGATCGCGATACCCATCAGCCGGGCGCGCGTCGTCTGCGCCTTGGGGCTGACGATCGCGACCTTCTGCCCGACGAGGGCGTTGACGAGCGTCGACTTGCCCGCATTGGGCGCGCCGACGACGGCGATCAGGCCGCAGGTTTGGTTGACTGAGCTTTCCACTATTCCGTTCGTCCTGAGCTTGTCGAAGGACCGTTCTTCCCCGCCGCAAGCTGCGGCAGGGCGGTCCAACCCCCGCGGATCAATGCGAGCTTCTCCAGTCTGCCCCAGCCC
>DASTEN010000502.1:0-2095 GCA_035709645.1 Sphingomonas sp. | reverse complement strand
CTCGCGACCGAGCGGCATATGGACTGGCTGAAGATCGGCTTCTTCGCGATCGCACCGTTCATCGCCGCATCGTTCGGGGTGCTGTTCGGCGGCTGGTGGTCGGACCGGATGCTGCGCCAGGGCAAGTCGCCCAATGTCGCGCGCAAGCTGCCGATCATCCTCGGGCTGCTGCTCGCCTCGACCATCATTGCGGCAAACTTCGTGGAGAGCAACGCGGCGGTCATCGCGATCTTGAGCCTCGCCTTCTTCGCCCAGGGCATGGCAGCACTTGGCTGGACGTTGGTATCCGACATCGCACCCGAGGGCATGTTGGGGGTCACCGGCGGCATCTTCAATCTAGCGGCGAACCTGGCGGGGATCGTGACTCCGCTGGTCGTCGGCGGCATCGTCGCGGCGACCGGCAGCTTCTTCTACGCGCTCGCCTTCATCGGGGTCGTCGCGCTGCTGGGGGCGCTGGCCTATATCGTCGTGCTGGGCGACGTGAAGCGGATCGTGCTCGACTGAGCTCTCAATCGATCGGCGGCGCAGGACGAAAGCGGTTCTGCGCCGTCAGCCGGATCGGCGCGTTGGGCGCGCCATATCCGTCATAGCCGGAACGATCGACGAATTCGAAGAAGAACGTCCGCGCGAACGCCCGGCTGTACAGTTGGTGGTAGCGGCGGCCGGGTGCTTCCTCGTCGATCAGGATTCCATAACGGCGCAGCACGGCGGTCTCGTCGGTCGACATACCGAATTTCGCCGCCACGTCGTCGTGATAATTGTCCGGGATCGGCAGGCGCTCGAGCCCACGTTCCGCCAACGTGGCCGCGGTGGCAGCGACGTTCGACACGCGCAGCGCGAGGTGCTGGAATCCCGCACCGAACGATTGCGTCAGGAACCGTGCCGATAGCGCGCCGGGCGCGTCCGTACTGTTCAGCGTGATCCGGAAACTGCCCTCGCGGTTCTGGATCGCCTGGCTCTGGACCAGGCCATTGGGATCGATGACATCCTGCGGTGTCTGCACCTGCACGTCGAACAGCGCGCGCCAATAGAGTTGCCACGACAGGAACTCGTCATGGTGGACGGTGGCGGCGAGGTGGTCGATCGCCATGATGTCCACGGGTGACGCGTCCGGCGCCTCGTCGATCACGAATTCGTCGTCCCAGATCGTCCGTGCCGCTTCGCTGTCGAGGACGTAGACCAGGCTGCCGGCAACACCGCGCAGCGCCGGCATCGCGGGAAGATCGCTGGGATGCTCCGGCACGCCAAGGGCGCGCGCGCGCGCGACGGCCGCGGGACCGTCCGCGACGACGAGCCCGATCGCGCAGATCGCGGTGCCATGCGCGGTGCGGTAGCTGGCGGCGAAGCCATCATCCTCGTAATTCAGGACGAAATTGACGGCGCCGCCGCGCCACAGGTCGACACGCTTGCTGCGGTGCCGCCCGACCTGGTCGAAGCCTGCGCCGCGCAGCATCGCGGTGAGCTCTTGGGTATCCTTCTCGGCGACCGCGAACTCCACGAACTCGACGCGGTCGATTTTGGCGCGCGCAGGCATCGTCGTGGGGCGTCCCAACTTGCGCGCCGCGGCGTCGCGCAGGGCGTCGAGCGAGCGGAGGCCATCGCGCGCGACCATCTCGGCCGAACTGCCGCGAAAGCGATCGTTGAAGATCTCCAGACTGAGGGGGCCGTCGTACCCGATCCGCAGGATTTCGGCGACGTAGGCGGTCAGGTCGAACCCCCCTTGCGCAGGCAGGCTGCGGAAGTGTCGGCTCCAGTAGAGATAGTCCATGTCGAGCAGCGGGGCGTCGGCGAGTTGGACGAAGACGAGCTTTGCCGGGTCGATCGCGCGGATCGATTCGATCGGGATGCGTCGTGCGAGCGAGTGGAAGCTGTCGAGCAGGATGCCGATGTTCGGATGGTCGACCGCCTGGACGATGTCCCAGACGTCGCGGTGATCGGCGACGTGGCGGCCCCACGCTAGCGCCTCGTAACCGACGGTGATGCCATAGTCGGCGGCGATATCCCCCACCGCGCGCAAATCGGCGACGATCGTGTCGCGGTCGCCGGATGCTAGCGGCGAGGTGTTCGAACACAGCAGCAGCCGATCGCAGCCGAG
>DASTEN010000501.1:0-2788 GCA_035709645.1 Sphingomonas sp. | reverse complement strand
ACGTCCCCGAACGACCCGCCGGCGGCTGATGACCGCCGGCGTGCCGCCCGCCCGGCATCGGCCGGACGGTATCTCCATGAGCCGGAGACTGCCCATGTCTAGCACGACACTGACGATCGACCAGATCGACATCTCACCGTTGAACGTCCGCACGTACCGACCCGACATCGAGGACACGACCGCGCTTGAGGACTCGATCCTCGAGCGCGGGCTGATCCAGCCGATCGCCGTACACCCGATGAAGGGATCGAAGCGCTGGGGCGCGATCGCGGGCGGTCGCCGCACGCGCGCGATCAAGGCACTCGTTGCCCGTGGTGCGCTGCCGCGCGATTGGGCGGTGCCGGTCACTCAGCATGTCGGTCTGTCGGATGCCGAGCTGATCGAGGTCTCGATCAACGAGAACCTGATCCGTCGCGACCTGTGAGAGCACGAGCTGTTCGCCGGCGTCGCGCGTGCGGCCGCCAAGGGGCACGACGCGGACACGATCGCGCGCAGCCTGGGCCAGGCGGACATCGTGAAGGTGAAGCGCTGGATTCGGCTCGGGCAGCTACCCAAGCCGATCTTCGAAGCGCTCGCCACCGGCCGGCTGTCGACCGACCAGGCGATCGCCTACGCCGCGACCGGCGATGCGGCTCTGCAGACGACGACGTACGAGCGGCTGTCGGCCGGTCCGCCGCACGCCCACACGCCCGCCGCGATCCGCCTCGCCATGAGCATCGGCGATGTAGAGCAGCGCCGCCAGCTCGCGTTCGTCGGCGCCGATGCCTACCGCGACGCCGGCGGTTGGTTCGAACTCGACATGTTCGCCGAGCTTGGCGACGACCGCGGCCGCATCGCAGATCTCGGCATCCTTCAGAAGCTGGTCGAGGCTCGCATGAATTCCGTCCGCGCCGAGGTGCGCCAGACGTACGGCCGGCCCGACCTGCGCTTCGTCGTCAAGCCGCCGCAGACCAGCTACGACACCGACGACTATCATCTTCAGGTGAGCCCGAAGGGCGACGGCGGAAGTGAGTCGCTGCCTGAGGGCGACATCGTCGGCCACATCGGCATCGATGCCACCGGCGAGCCTGCCGTCAGCTTCTGGTGGGCCAGTCGTACGGCGAAAGCAGCTGGTGCGCCCCGGCCTGAGGCGCCAGTCTCAACCGGGCCTCTCGTCAACCTTCGCCCCGGCTCGGCGATCGACAGCCTTTCGTCGCCGTCCGCGCGCCGCGACGCCGATGCGGCGATCAAGGAGGACGCTGGTCTGGGCAAGGACGCGATCGAGCTTCTGCGATCGATGCGCCGCGTCCTTTTGCGTGGCGCCCTGGCCCGCAACGCCGACATGAACGGCGACGTCGGCCGGGACTATCTCGTGTGGGGCCAGGCGCGCCAGATACTGGGTGCTGACACGAGCACCAGGATCGGGATGCGCCGCCTGCAGACCGACGATATCGGCGGTTTCGAGCTGAGCCAGAAGGCGCGTGCGCTCATCGACGAAACCGGCGCTGCGGGCCCATACGCCGCCGCGATCCGCGAAATCAGCGCGCAGAGTTTCATGACGGGGAGCGACCTGGTCGAAGCCTTCCTCGACTTCCAGGCGTCGGCTGATCGGCTGAAGAACTTGACCGCGGCGATCGTCGCCGGCTTCGCCCTCGAGCGCAGCTTGGCGGCCGACGGCTATGCGCTGCCTATCCACGATGCCGTCGCCCGCGCGACCTGCGCGGCCGACCCGGCCGTCATCCGCGAGACGTGGACGCCGTCGGCCGGCCTCGTCGCGCTGACACCGAAGTCGCAACGGCCCGAGCTGGTCGCCGACTTGATCGACGAAACCACCCGCGATCGCTGGCGGACGATGAAGGGCGACGACGTGACCGAGCACGTGTTGGGCGCGGCCAAGGCGTCGGGTGAGTGGGTGCATCCTCTGCTGCGCTTTGGCGCGTCCTCGACGCAAACCGAACAGCAGGAGGCGGCGGAATGAGCGCCGACATCATGAACGATCTTGGTCGAAAGATCAGCGCGAAGCTGCAGGAGGATCTGCAGCGCGAGATGAACATCGCGACCAAGTTCCTAGAGCCGTCTGATGCAATCCTCCTGATCATGAAAATCGCTGCCGGGATCAGCGGCGGGGCCATATGCGCCGCCCTTCAAATCCGCCGTGACGAAATCGACGTCGACGAAATGTGGGGCGTCATGCACGGCCTCATCCGCGATCAGACCGACGCGCTCAAGCCCGACTACCTAAAGGCACTGCGGGCTTTGGAGGCCGTTCACGTGCCAGGCGGTGTCGCATGAGGCGCGAGGACCACATCCAGCGCGACCTGGGCTTAAAGCTGTCGGCCTCGATCGAGGAGCTGATGCAGCGTCAGCTTCGCATTGCCGAATCGATGCTGCCGCCGGCCAACCTCGCCAAGCTGCTGCTATATACAGCGGGGGGCGTGAACGCCTCGATCGTGAGCGCCATCATGCAGATGCAGCGGCGGGGCGGCGAGTCGATCGCGCTCGTGTTCGCGCGCATGCCTTCGCGGATCCGCGACATCTGCGAATTCACGCGCGAGACCGGACTGCGCCAGGACGAGGTGGTCTGCCTGCGGCATACCGCCATCGATCGCGCCACCCGCACGATCACCGTCGAGAACGGCAAGGGCGCCAAGGTTCGAACCGTGCCGCTGACCGCCGCGGCCGAGCAGATCATCGACCGCCAGCCGCGCTACATCGGCAAGCCGCTGGTCTTCTGGAAAGGCAAGGGCGTGGCCTTCGCCGATCTCTCGTCGCGTATCGGCGGCTACAACCGGACGGTGGCACGAAAAGC
>DASTEN010000500.1:0-4997 GCA_035709645.1 Sphingomonas sp. | reverse complement strand
CTGCCCGACGCTCTGGTCGAGGCCGCGCGCCGCGTCGTCGAGGCCAACCGCGCCGCGGGCCGCCGCATCGCGACCGCGGAAAGCTGTACCGGCGGGCTCGTCGCTGCGGCGCTGACCGAAATCCCGGGATCGTCGGACGTGTTCGACGGCGGTCTGCTAACCTATTCGAACGACGCCAAGACGGCGCTGCTGAAGGTGTCCGGCGACGTGCTGGAAACGTTCGGGGCGGTATCGGTCGCGACCGCCTGGCAGATGGCGCAGGGCGCGCTGGCCAAGACCGGCGCCGATGTCGCGGTCGCGATCACCGGCGTCGCCGGCCCCGGTGGCGGCAGCGAGGCGAAGCCGGTCGGCACCGTCGTCTTCGCGCGCGCCGAGCGCGGCGGGAACCCGGACCACGTCGTCGCCGATACCCGCCAGTTCGGCGACCTGGGTCGCGGCGGCGTTCGCCTTCAGGCGGCGTTGTGTGCGCTCGAGCTGTTGATGCCCGAGGCCGACGAACCGGTCGAGGAATCGCCGTAGAGCTTAGCCGCGCGATCCTCGAACGCGCCGATCATCTTTCTCAGCGCGCGGTCGAAGACCTGGCCGGCGATCATCTCGAACATGCGGTTCTTGAACGCGAAGTCGACGCAGAAATCCACCAGGCACCCGCCCTGCCCGTCGGGGCGGAATTTCCAGTCGTTGGTCAGATATTGCAGCGGCCCGTCGACATAGTCGACGCGGATATGCTCGGGGCGCGTCTTCTGCACGCGCGAGGTGAAGCTCTCGCGCAGGCCCTTGAAACCGACGATCATGTCGGCGACCATTTCACTCTCGCCGTCCGACCGCACCCGGATCGCGCTGACCCAAGGCAGGAATTCGGCATAGGCGCGCACGTCCGCGACCAGATCGAACATCTGTTCGGGCGTGTAGGGAAGGTGACGGGTTTCGTTATGCTTAGGCATGTCAGGTCCTCCCCGGCACGGGGAGGTGGCAGGCCGCATGCCTGACGGAGGGGGCTCTCCGCGAGGACGTCGTTTGCGGCACGCCCCCTCCACCACCGGCTGCGCCGGCGGTCCCCCTCCCCGGTCCGGGGAGGATTTTCACGCGCCGACCTTTCCCAGCTTCGCCTCCCGGTTCGCGCGCATCTTCGCGAAATCGTCGCCCGCGTGATAGCTCGACCGCGTCAGCGGCGAGGATGCGACCAGCAGGAACCCCTTGGCCCGCCCGATCGCGGCATAGGCGTCGAACGCGGCGGGCGTGACGAAATCCTGCACCTTGGCGTGCCGCGGCGTCGGCTGAAGGTACTGGCCCATCGTCAGGAAATCGATGTCGGCGCTGCGCATGTCGTCCATCACCTGATGGACCTCCAGCCGCTCTTCGCCCAGGCCCAGCATGATGCCCGACTTGGTGAAGATCGACGGGTCGAGCTTCTTGACCGATTCCAGCAGCCGCAGCGACGCATAGTAACGCGCGCCCGGGCGGATCGTCGGATAGAGCCTGGGGACCGTTTCCAGATTGTGGTTGTAGACGTCCGGCCGCGCCGCGACGATCGCCTCGACCGCGGCTTCGTGCTTGTTTCGGAAATCGGGCGTCAGGATTTCGATCGTCGTCGTAGGATTCGCCTTGCGCACCGCCTCGATCACCTTGACGAACTGCGACGCGCCGCCGTCGGGCAGGTCGTCGCGGTCGACCGAGGTGATGACGATGTGGTTGAGCCCCATCTGCGCGGCGGCATCGGCGACGTTATTGGGCTCGTTCACGTCCACCTTGCGCGGCATGCCTGTCTTCACGTTGCAGAAGGCACAGGCGCGGGTGCAGGTGTCGCCCAGGATCATGACGGTCGCATGCTTCTTCGACCAGCATTCGCCGATGTTCGGACAGGCCGCTTCCTCGCAGACCGTCGTCAGGCTTTTCGATCGCATCAGCGCGCGCGTCGCGGCGAAGCCGGCGCTGGTCGGCGCCTTGACGCGAATCCAGTCGGGCTTGCGCTGGCGCCCTTCGGAAGGGGTGACCGGCCGGGGGAGCGGACTCATCTCGTTCATGCGGCGCGAGATAGCCATCGCGCACGCGCATCACAATGGTGGAACCGAATCCGTCAGCACATGTTGCAGGCGCGGACGCGGCTTGCACGCCGCCAACCACAGAGGATTGACATGACCCACTTCTCCGACCTGGTCGATGGCTACTACCGGTTCCGCGGCGGCGAGTGGCTGGAGGAGCGCGAACGCTGGAGCGAACTGGCGACCGGCCAGTCGCCGAAGGTGATGATCATCGCCTGTTCCGATAGCCGCGTTGACCCCGCCACCATCTTCGGATCGCGGCCGGGCGAAGTTTTCGTGGTGCGCAACGTCGCAGCGCTGGTGCCGCCGTTCGACGCCTCGGGCGGCCTTCACGGCGTGTCCGCTGCGCTGGAATTCGCCGTAACCAAGCTGAAGGTCGAGGAAATCCTGGTGCTGGGCCACGGCGCCTGCGGTGGCGTGAACGCCGCGCTCACGCAAAGCCTGGCCGATGCCAAGCCGGGTGAAGGCGGCTTCGTCGCGGAATGGATCGGCCTGCTCGACGATGCGCGGGAAAAGGTGGTGGCACAGCACGGCGTGTCCGACGCCGGCCAGACCGCGCTCGAGCAGGAGGGCGTCCGCGTCTCGATCGAAAACCTGAAGACCTTCCCGTTCGTGCAGAAGGCTTTGGCGGACGGAACGCTCAGCATCCACGGCGCGGTCTTCGCGATCGCCGATGGCAAGCTGCGCGTGCTGGAAGGCGACGATCAGTTCATTCCCGCCTGACCCAGCGGCGGGGTGGCCCGATCAGGCGCCCCGCCACTTCCACAGCAGCAACGGGCGGCACAGGATGACGCCCAGCAGAAACCCGCCGACATGCGCTGCGGCCGCGATCGGCATCCCGGCCTGAACGCTCAGCACCCCGATCGCCAGGTTGAGCACGGTCCACGCGGCAAGCAGCCAGAGGACATGGAGCAACCAGCCCGGCACCGGCCCGACGTTTTTCGTCCGCTGGCGACCGTATAGCAGCGCATAGGCGCCGACGATGGCCGAGGCGCCGCCGCTCGCACCGATCATGGGCACCGGCGATTGCGGCCCGACCGCCCATTGCGCGGCGCACGCCGCGTAAGCACCCAGCAAGTACAGGACGACGACACCGCGGCTGCCCAACGCGCGTTCGGTGGCGATCCCGCAGTAGACCAACGTCACCAGGTTGAAGATCAGATGGGTCGGACCGCCGTGGACCAACGTGGAACTGAGCGGGGTCAGCGCGACCGGGACGAGACCGGGCACATCGCCGGCCCATCCAAGGCTCGCCCGCGCCGGCATGAAGCCCGCATACAGTGCCGCATGCTGCTCCAACCCCGACATCGTCACGATCAGGCTGACGAGCGCGGTCAGTCCGGCGATCGTGATCGTCGCGGGAGCGGTTCCGAAACTGCGGGTCACCTCTCACCCCGTTCGTGCTGAGCCTGTCGAAGCACCGTATTTTCTTCCGAGAAGAAGATCAGCCCTTCGACAAGCGCAGGGCGAACGGGAAGAGGGAGCGTCAGATGAACTCGATCTTGTTAACGACATAGTAGCGGTCACCCGCCGGCACCGACACTTCGACCTCGTCATCGACCTTCCGGCCGATCAGCGCCCGGCCTAGCGGCGAATTGTAGCTGATCCGGCCGGTCTTGGCATCCGCCTCGGTCTGGCCGACGATCTGATAGCGAACCGGCTTGTCGTCGTCGTCGAGCAGCGTGACGGTGGCGCCGAACACGACCTTGTCGCCCGACAGATCCTTGGGATCGATGATCTGCGCGCGGCTGAGCTTGTCCTCGATGTCGGCGATCGACGCCTCGATCTGGCCCTGCCGTTCCTTCGCCGCATGATATTCGGCATTTTCGGACAGGTCGCCGTGCGCGCGCGCTTCCTCGATCGCATCGACGATCTGCGGCCGTTCTTCCTTCAGACGCTTCAGGTCGGCGTGGAGCTTTTCATACCCTTCCGCCAGCATCGGCATCTTCTCGACGGTCGCCATGTCCTTGATTCCTCAACGCCCCTTTCCCCAGACGGACTTCCCTGAAAGTCCGCCCGCACATCAACCAGCTTGTGGGGATCAGTTGTGCGACTGCGAATAATAGGCTTGCAGCGGCCGCACTTCAAGGGAGGTGCGTGCCAGTGCCGCGATCGCCCGTGCCGCCGCGACGCTGGCCGACGCGGTCGTGAAATACGGCACCTTCTGCGCCAGCGCGGATTTGCGGATTTCCTGGCTGTCCTTCAGGCTCTGCCACCCCTCGGTCGTGTTGAAAACCAGCGCCACATCGCCGTCGCGGATGCGGTCGACGATGTTCGGACGGCCCTGCGCCACCTTCAACACCGGCTCGACGGTCACACCGTTCGCCAACAGATAGTCCGCGGTGCCGCCGGTCGCGACGATGTGAAATCCCTGTTCGGCGAGAATGCGGACGCCGGGCAGAATGACCGGCTTGTCGCTGTCCTTCACGCTGACGAATACCGTGCCGCCCTTCGGCAATACCGTGCCCGCACCCAGTTGCGCCTTGGCGAAGGCGATGTCGAAATCGCGATCGATTCCCATGACTTCGCCCGTCGACTTCATTTCCGGTGACAGGACCGGATCGACGCCGGGGAAGCGGTTGAACGGGAATACGGCTTCCTTCACCGCGATATGCCCCTGCGCGGTGTTGATCGTCGGCAGGTCTGCCAGCTTCTCGCCCGCCATCACGCGGGCAGCGATCTTGGCGATTGGCGACCCGACCGCCTTGGCGACGAACGGCACCGTGCGGCTGGCGCGCGGGTTGACCTCGATGAGGTAGACGACGCCGTCCTTCACCGCGAACTGGATGTTCATCAGCCCCACGACCGACAGCGCATGAGCCAGCGAAATCGCCTGCCGCTCGATCTCGGCGATGACGTCGGCGGGAAGGCTGTACGGCGGCAGGGTGCAGGCGCTGTCGCCCGAGTGAACGCCGGCCTCCTCGATATGCTGCATGACGCCCGCGACGACGACATCGG
>DASTEN010000499.1:0-2335 GCA_035709645.1 Sphingomonas sp. | reverse complement strand
GGAAGCACGAACCGCCGGGACCGATATCGACGCCCGGGCCAGCGGGATCGCGACGGCGGCGGACGGGATCGGCGATCAGGCGGGTACGCTGACCCGCCTCGTTGCTGGATTGAGTGCGCTCAGCGAACAGTTGCAGGGCAGGGCGGGGGAACTGGTCGCGGCGGTGGCATAGGGAAGCCCAGCCCTTCCGCTCCGCCCCTCTCGGCCTCAACCTTTCCGTTCGGTTCGAGCAGCTTCAAGCCTGTCGAGAAGCGACCGTCGAGAACGGGTTGCCCCAAACGCCCGGGTTCTCGACAGACGCTTCTCGACTGCGCTCGAAGCTGCTCGAACTAAACGGACTTATAAAAACGAAGGCTGATCGACATTCAGACCGCTGCGTGCGACCGTGACCGACCGATCCCCAATCGTCGCTCTCGTGCAGGCGGGAGTGGATAGGCGCTGACGTCGCCGATCGAGCAAAGACCGCAGCGGCAACGGATTTCCGCCTGCGCGGAACAGGCGAACGTCCGTTGCAATCACCGAACCTCGGTCCGCCTTAAGCCTCAACCCGCCTCGTGAAACTGCAGATTGGCCAACCGCGCATACAGCCCGCCCTGGGCGATCAACTCGCCATGCCGCCCGGTCTCGACGATCCGGCCATGGTCCATGACGATGATCCGCGACGCCGCGCGTACCGTTGCCAGCCGGTGCGCGATCACCAGTGTCGTGCGGTCGGCCATCAACCGGTCGAGCGCGTCCTGCACCAGCCGTTCGCTTTCGGCGTCCAGCGCGGAGGTCGCTTCGTCGAGCAGCAGGATCGGCGCATTGCGTAGCAGCGCACGGGCGATCGCCATCCGTTGCCGCTGCCCGCCCGACAGTCGCGCACCGCCTTCGCCGAGGAACGTGTCCAGCCCGTCGGGCAGCGCGTTCAGGAATGCACCGGCATTGGCGGCCTCCGCCGCCGCCCATAGCTGTTCGTCGCTCGCGTCCCAGCGGCCATAGCGTAAATTGTCGCGGGCCGAGGCGGCGAAGATTACCGTTTCCTGCGGCACCATCGCGATCCGGGCGCGCACCGCTTCCGGGTCGGCATCGCGGACGTCGACGCCGTCGACCGCGACCACACCCGCGGCTGGATCGTAGAAACGCTGGATCAACTGGAACAGCGTCGACTTGCCCGCGCCCGATGGCCCGACCACCGCCACCGTCTCGCCCGGCGTCACGTCGAGCGTGAAGTCGGCCAGCGCCGCCACGTCGGGCCGGGTCGGATAGTGGAAGGTGACGTCGCGGAACGACAGCGCCCCGCGCGCAGGTTCGGGCAGCGCGACCGGCCGTGCCGGCGCGGCGATCACCGGGCGTTGCGCCAGCAACTCGGCGAGACGCCCGGCGGCCCCCGATGCGCGCAACAGGTCGCCATAGACTTCGGTCAGCGCGCCGAACGATCCGGTGACGAGGGCGGCGGTGATGACGAAGGCGGTGATCGCACCCCCGGTCGTCCGCCCCGCCGCCACGTCGCTGACCGCGTCCCACATGATGAGGGTGATTGCGGTGAACAACATGCCGATGACGAACGCGGTCATGATCGCGCGCGTCGTAAAGCGCTTCTTGGCGGTCTCGAACCCGCGATCGACGGCGGCCTCGAACCGGTCGCCTTCGCGGCGTTGCTGCCCGAACGCCTGCACGATCTTCATCGCGCCCAGCGTCTCCGCCGCGATCGACCCGATATCGGCGATCCGGTCCTGGCTGGAGCGCGACAATTTGCGTACCCGCCCGCCCAGCCACATGATCGGCAGCACGATCACCGGAATGCCGACGATCAGATAGATGGCCAGCTTCGGCGCCAGCGCGAACAGGTACAGCACCCCGCCGACGCCGACCAACAGGTTGCGCAGCGCGATCGATACGGTCGTGCTGACGATCCCCTCGACGATCGCGGTATCGGCGGTCAGGCGCGATGCGATTTCGGACGGGCGATTCTCCTCGAACCAGCCCGGCGACAGCGTCAGCAGGTTGCGATGCACCGCCATGCGCAGGTCGGCGACGGTCCGCTCGCCCAGCCACGACACGAAATAGAATCGCCCGGCCGTCGCGATCGCCAGCACGACGACCACGCCCAGCAGTCCTTCGAAATAGGTGCCGATCCGGCTGAGGTCGGCACCCGCCGCGAACCCGTTATCGACCACCTGTTTGAAGGTGCGCGGAATCCACAACGTGGCGAGCGCAGCGGTGACGAGCGACACCAATGCACCGACCAGTTGCGGCTTGTATCGAAAGGTAAATCGCCAGACGAGCCGCAGCGCCGGCAGCATCTTCGAACGGTCGGGGGCGGGGGCCGGATCTGCCATGGCGCGCGACTTAG
>DASTEN010000498.1:0-4319 GCA_035709645.1 Sphingomonas sp. | reverse complement strand
GGCCCGTGACGCGCCGCCCTTCGACAGGCTCAGGGCGAACGGAAGGGAGGTGTGATGGCGCCCATCTAGGACGCCCCGGCCTTGCGCGCCACCCGGCGATGGGCGACGCTGCCGGACAAAAGGAGAGGTGCGATGCGCGAGTTCGACATCATCGTGTACGGCGCGACCGGTTTCACCGGCAAACTGGTCGCCGAATACCTGGGCAGCCGCGACCAAGGCGTGACCTGGGCGATGGCCGGCCGGTCGCTGACGAAGCTGGAGGCGGTGCGCGACGATCTGGGGATCGACGTGCCGCTGATCACCGCCGATGCAGACGATCCCGCCTCGTTGCGTGCGATGTGTGAGCGGGCGAAAGTCGTGCTGACGACGGTCGGGCCCTACCAACTCTATGGCGAGCCCCTGGTCGCGGCGTGTGCGGCATCGGGGACGGCCTATGTCGATCTGTGCGGCGAGCCGGCGTGGATGCGGCACATGATCGACGCGCACGAATCGCAGGCGAAGCTGACGGGCGCGCGGATCGTGTTCAGCGGCGGGTTCGATTCGATTCCCTTCGACCTGGGCGTCTGGACGCTGCAGCAGGCGGCGGTCGAGCGGTTCGGCAAACCGTTCCGCCAAGTGAAAGGCCGTGTCATCGCGATGAAGGGGACATTCTCCGGCGGCACCTTTGCCAGTGCGAAGGCGACGATGGCCGCGGCGGCGAAGGACCCGTCGATCTTCAAGCTGATGATCGATCCCTTCGCGTTGACGCCCGGCTTTTCCGGGCCGCCGCAACCGAAGGGGTTGCTGCCCGAATATGACGACGCGCTGGGCGCGTGGACCGCGCCGTTCGTGATGGCGGCGATCAATACCAAGAACGTTCACCGCACCAACGCGTTGCTGGGGCACCCGTACGGCACCGACTTCACCTATGACGAGATGATGGTCGCGCCGGGGCTCGGCGAGATCGGGAAGGCGGCGGCCGAGGCGATCGCCAAGTTCAATCCGATCGGCGGCGACAAGGGCCCGGCACCGGGCGAAGGGCCGTCGCTGGAAGAGCGGGAAAGCGGTCACTACGAGATCGCGTTCCTGGGCGAGTTGCCCGGCGGCGAGCGTCTGCGCGCGACCGTCACCGGCGATCGCGACCCGGGTTATGGATCGACGTCGAAGATGATCGCGGAAACGGCGATCTGCCTGGTCAGGGACGTTGGTGGCGATGGCGGCATCTGGACGCCCGGCGCGCTGATGGCCGAACCGCTGGTCGCCCGCTTGCAGGCGAATGCCGGGCTGACGTTTGAAGTGAGCTAAGATGCTCCCGCTCAGGTGAGACCTCTGCGAAAGGTGTCTCACGTCGCCACGGATTGTCCGTGTTCCCGCGTAGGCGGGAACCCAGGATCACGCAATGCGACGCGTGAGGTCACTCGTGGCCCCGGGCTCCCGCCTGCGCGGGAGACAAGCGGCACTGTCGCTAAGGTCCCGCGCAGGTGGGAGCCCGAGGTCGCGAAGGTCGACTGCGGGCTCCCCCCGTCGTGAGAGCCGCGTGCGTCAGAACGCGGCGGTGATCCCCACGACCGCGGTCGGGCCGACAATCGACCCCCCGGTCGTCTTCGACAGGTTTGGCTGGAGGTAGGCGGCCTCGCGGTTCGAGATGTCGGTATCGACGTACGACACGTTGAACGTCAGGTTCTTCCACGTCACGTCGGCGCCCAGCGACCAGTCCCAATATTTGCCGGTCGGCGCGACGCTGGTGCCGTTGGGCCCCAGGCCGGGGTTGCCGTCCGAATAGCCGATGTGACCTTTCAGCGTGACCGGACTGGTGGGGATCGCGACCGCGGCGTCGCCAGCCAGGTATAGGTTGTCCCATGCCTTGCCCGGACCCGCCACGAACGGCGTCGCCGACCGGGTGTAGAGCCCCAGCGCATTCTGTTTCGGCGCATAGAAGACCGACGCGGTCAGCGTCGCCGGGCCCGTCGTACCGCTCAGCTTGGCATAGGGTTCCAGGAAGTCGGTTTCGTCCGCACCGCCGGGATACATGTACCAGGTGACGCCGACGTCCAGCGTGCCGCCGCCGACTGGCGCCTTATACCCGGCGATCAGATCGAGTTCGAGATTGGCGCCGCCGAACGTGCCCCAGCCGGCGAGGTTCGACCCCCAGGTGCCGACGTAGAAGCCGCTGTCGTGCGCGATGGTGATCCCGCCCTGGACGGCGACTTCCTTGTCCGACTGCGACACGCCGCGAAAGCGATAGTCGGACACGACGCCGACGCGGCCCGATACGGTGATCGGGGGCGGGGGATCCTTCACGTCCTGGGCGAACGCGGGGGTGGCGAGAACGCTGAACGCCAGCGCGAGCGGGTATTTCGGAAAACGCATCGTTAGACCTCCATGTTGGGTCGATGGTTTCCGCCTGCGTGCCGGGTGCGGGGCTGCTGCGTGGCGCTCCGCTTACCGGCGACTCGGGTAAAGTGACGCAATGTGCTGCGGTGCACAACAAAAAAGCGTCGCGAGACAAGCCCGCGACGCTCGTTTGTTGCGTGCGCGCAACAGTGGCCGATTATGAAACTGCGATGATCGCATCGACCTCCACTGCGACGCCGCGCGGCAGCGATGCCACGCCGACCGCTGCCCGCGCGTGCTTTCCGGCGTCGCCGAACAGCGCCACCATCAGGTCCGACGCGCCGTTGGCGACCTGCGGCTGTTCGGTGAAATCGGCGGTCGAATTCACGAACACGCCCAGCTTCACGATACGGACGACGCGATCGAGCCCGCCGAGCGCGGCCTTCGCCTGCGCGACGACCATCAGCGCACAGCGCCTGGCGGCCTCCTGGCCGTAGGCGAGGTCATGCTCGCCAGCGCCGATGCGGCCGAGGATCAATTGCCCCTCCGCGTCGAACGGGATCTGGCCCGAGACATGTAGCAGGCCGCCGGCCTCGACCGTGGGGACGTACGACGCGACCGGGGCGGCGGCTTCCGGCAGCGTCAGGCCGAGTTCTTCGAGCTTACGGTCGACATGGGTGGTCCTGCTGTTTCTCCGATAGGGGCCGGGGCGGGGGCGCCCGCGGCGAAACGGGTTTCGATCCAAGTGCGCGCATCTCGCCAATCGTCGATGCGGGCGTGGGCGTGCGGGGCCTTGGCCACCGACGGGGCGAGCGAGGGCTCCGACACCATGTGCAGCCGGTGTACCTCGGGCGCGTGCTTCGCCACCGATTCGTGGTGGACGGCCAGGTCGTCGACGAACACCGTCACGCTCGGGCGATACTCGTCGATCAGCCGTGCGACCGGTGTGCCCTTGCCGCCCTGGTTGCATTCGACGCGGTGCGCGATGCCATGCGCCTCCAGCTGCGCGATCCGCGCATCGCGGCAATGATCGTGCAGGTTGGTGAGGACGACGATGTCGGCGATCGTCGCGATCCCGGCCAAGGCCTCCCGCGCATGGGGAACCAGGGTTTGGCGGCCCATTTCGTCCGGAAAGAAACCGTCGAGCAGCCCCCACATCTCGTCGCGGCTCAACGGACTGCCGTCGCGCCGCTTCATCGCGGTGACGAAATCGCCGCCGTTGGGCGCGAAGTCGATATCGTGCGCCTCGCCCAGCCAGACGCCGAAATGGCGGATCATGTGCAACAGGACTTCGTCGCAATCGGTGATCAACAGCGGTTTCATGCGCGTTCCAGCCTTTCCCGCGACCGTACCAGATCGGTCGGTCGGCAGCCCAGCGCATCGGCGCAGGCGACCAGATCCGCTTCGTGATTTTCCAGGAATTGCAGCGCCGCAGCCAGCGTCGCCGGCGATCCGGCGGAGGTGCGGAGCGTCTGCGGATCGAGCCCCGTCAGGTCCAGCAGCCGCACCGCGCGGTCCGGCTGTTCGAGCGTCCATACCAGCGCGCGCAGCGCAAGCGTATCGTCATTTGTCTCGTGCGGCTGCATCGCCTAGATTCGCGCTCGTATATTGGGGAAAGGTCAGCGCGGGCGTGGCAAAAAGGGTGCTCGTTGTCGAGGACAACGAACTCAATCTGAAACTCTTCTGCGACCTGCTGCGCGCGCACGATTTCGTCACCGAACCGGTGCGCGACGGGCGCGAGGCGGTGGCGCGAGCGAAGGCGTTCGAACCCGATCTGGTGGTGATGGACATCCAGCTGCCGCACGTCAGCGGGCTGGAACTGCTCGGCCAAATGAAGCGCGACCCCCGGCTGCGGGCGATCCCGATCATGGCGGTCACGGCCTATGCCGGTCGCGACGACGAAGATCGCATCCGCGCGGCAGGAGCGAATGCATATGTGTCGAAGCCGATTTCGGTGATGCGGTTCGTGCAGGAGGTGCGGGCGTTGCTGCCGCAGAATCCTTCCC
>DASTEN010000497.1:0-2225 GCA_035709645.1 Sphingomonas sp. | reverse complement strand
GGGGCGCCGCGATCGATGATCTCGATCCCGCGGCGTTCGGCGATGCAGGACGATCCGACCTCGCGATAGTCGGCGTTGGAGACGGTACCGGATCCGACGATCGTGCCGGCAGGCAGCGACCGGGTCCGCGCGGCATGGGCGATCAGATCGTGGAAGCCGAATTCCATCGCCCCGCCGTGCGCCGCACCGAACACCTGGTCGCCGCGCCGGACGTGCAGCGTCAGGTGCACCCGCCCATCGCGCCAGGCGGCGCCCAGCGCGTCCGGGGTCACGGCGAACGGAGCCATGCTGCACGCCGGCTTCGCCTGCACCCAGCCAAAACCGGTCTTCATCTCGCGGCCGGCCAGCATCCGCAGCGACCAGTCGTTGACCTGGACGACCAGGCGGATCAGCCCGATCGCCTGCGCCGGCGTCACACCCAACGGAACCGCGTCGGTGACGACCGCGAATTCGCCTTCGAAATCGATGCCGTCGTCTTCGCTGGGCAGCGGCACATCGGCGTCAGGCGCGATGAAGCGGTCGGACAGGCCCTGGTACATCAGCGGCAGCCCGGTCTTTTCGGGCACGACGCCCAGGACACGGTCCATCAGCGCGCCGTGGCTTGGGAATGCCGAACCATCCAGCCACTGCCACGCGCGCGGCAGCGGGGCGGCGAAACGCACGGTCGCGCAATCCTGGCCCTCATCCGCTTCCAACCGCTCGGCCAGCCTGCGCAGGCGGGGTTCGACGCCGGCCCAATCGTCCAGCGCCTGCTGCAACGTCTCGGCGATCCCCTGCGCCGCGGCGAACCGGCGGCCATCGGTGGACACGACGACCAGGCTGCCATCACGCCCCTGATCCAACGACGCCAGTTTCATCGTGTACGCTCCTTCGCGTGATCCAGGTCGGCGATCACCGTCGCGACCAGGGCATCGAGGCTGTCGTCGGCGCGGTAGCCCGCGGCCAGCGCGCGCCTTGCGTCGAGCGGCGGCAGCGCGCCGAACTGCGCCTCCGTCGCCGCGTCTGGACTGAAGGTGATCGCCGCGGGCGTGGCGGTCCGCGCGACGATCCGCTCGACCAGTTCGCCCATCGACGTGCGAACGGCCGGCAGCGTCATCGCCGCCCGGTCGCCGCGCGGCGTCGGATGCAGCGCAGCATGAACGACATTGGCGGCAGCGGTGCGCGCCGACATGATCCAGACGGTCGCGTCGCGCGACACCGGGACCGCATAGTCCCGCCCGTCGCGGGCGGCGTGAAACACTTCGGTCAGGAACGCCGATCGCAGGCCGGTGCCCGCACCCGGGCGAGCGACCAGGCCGGGCAGCCGCAACGCGACGCCATCGACCGCGCCGCGCCGCGTGGCATCGGCCAGCGCGATCTCGGCCATCAGCTTGTGCGCGCCGTACGTCAGCGCCGGCAGCGGCATCGTTTCATCGTCGATCCGGTCGGGCAGCGGCGTACCGAACACCGCTATCGATCCGGCGAACACCAACCGTCGCACGCCGCCCGAGCGGGCAAGGCGTTCGATCAACGTCAACGGCACGTCGAGGTTGATCGAACGCGATGCCGCCGGATCAGCCTCCGACGCGCCACCGGGCAATGCCGCCAGATGGATCACGATATCCACATCGCGCAGCAGGTCCGCGACGGTGCCGGCATCCCTCAGGTCGCCTGCCACCGCGACGAAGCGGCTGTCGGGGACGGTCGGCGCGGTGCGATCGATCGCACGCACGGTGACGTCGCCCGCCCCGTCCGCGAGCGCGGTCAGCACCGCCCCGCCCAGAAAGCCGGCAGCGCCGGTGACGGCGACCCGTTTCATTTCACGCGACGCTTTCGTCGAACGCGCCATCGATCAGGATGAACGCGATACGACACGGGCGGCCTGATCTGTTGGACCAGGCGTGGTTGGTCCCGCGCTGGACGACGATGTCCCCGGTCCGCACGACCGTCTCTCCACGATCGACGATCAGCGTCAGCTCGCCATCCAGGACGATGCCATAGTCGATCGATCGCGTGCGGTGCATGTTGGGATGCGGCGCGGTCGCGCTGCCGCCGATATGGGCGTCGCTGCCGCCGATCGATTCGAAAACCTGGCTGAAATCGACGTCGGGATCCTCGGGTGGAATGTCGAGAACGCGAATGCGCGTCCCACCGGCGGGCGGCGCCAGCGTAAGCCGCTCCTCGTGCGGTTCCCGGTCGTCGCGGTCGATGACGGCAGGCGATTGGCGGGTGTTCCACACTTCGTA
>DASTEN010000496.1:0-4002 GCA_035709645.1 Sphingomonas sp. | reverse complement strand
GGTTGCACGCCGGAAGCTGCGTCAACTCGATGGTGCCGATCGTCTCGATGACATGCGCGCGCCGCCCGGCAATCGTCTCGAGGAGTTGAAGGGCGACCGTAAAGTCACCCATAGTGTCCGCTTCGACGACCAGTGGCGGATCACCTTTCGCTGGTCCGACGGAGGCGCGGACGATGTCCCGATCGAGGATTATCATCGCTGAGGCAGATCGGTTAGACAACGTCCATCCGGGCGACATCCTGCGTGAGGATTTCCTGATCGGTAGCGAAATTCCCGTCGAGGAAGTTGCGCGCGGTGCCCAGATCGATCCAGCGATCCTGGCGTAGGTTATCTCCGCACGGAGCAACATCGATGCCTCGATCGACGCCCGGCTGACCCGCTACTTCGGCATGTCGGAGGGGTATTTCCTTCGACTTCAGAATAGCTACGACATGGAAGAAGTCGCCTACCGCGAGGCGGACGACCTCGCCAAGATCGTCCGCCGCGCCGCTTGAGGGATCACCCCTCGCGCAAATCCTCCGTCTTCGTCCCGTAATATCCCGCGACGCGATCGGCATAGGCCTGGTCGAACGTTGGCGCGTTGTTCGCCCAGCTCGGGCCGCCTTCCAGCAGGCGCTTGTCGACGGTGATCGTATAAAGGTCGTGCGCGACGTCGTAGATCAGCAGTTCGAACGGCACGGCGTAGAAGCTCTTGCCCATCCCCAGAAAGCCGCCCAGGCTCAGGACCGCATGCGTCGTGCGGCCGGTTCCCTTATGGACCATCAGCGCATGCACGGTGCCGACGGTGTTGCCGTCGCGGCTCTGGACCTTCAGCGTGTTGGCCACGTTCGCCTGGACCAGCAGGATGGTGCCGGCGTCGATTTCGGTGCTCATCTGTCTTCAATCCTGATGCAGGTTGCAAGCTGTCGGTGAGGGAACCGGTAGAGCCGGACTCGGTTCCCCGAAGCCGCGCACCAGCCCGGCCGATCGGTGGTTGAGGCGGGCCGCGGGCTCGTCCATGAAAGGGCTGTGATGCGTTTCCTCCTTCCCGTCGGCCTGGCCGTCCTCGTCGCCGTGTCCGCCTGTGTGCCGCAGACTGAGGCGCCGACCCCGGCACCCGCCCGCCCGATGCCGGTGCCCGTGCGGACGCCGCCGCCCGCGCCCGCAGCACCGCCGCCGTCGAGCGACTGGCGCGACTGGGCGCTGACACCCGGAACCTGGCGGTACGGGGCGGATGCCGTGGGCAGCCGGGCGACGTTCGGTACGGGCGCGGCGCCGGTCCTGACGTTGACGTGCGACCGGGCGGCCGGCGTTGTCCGAATGGTGCGGTCGGGGTCAAACGCGCGCGCGCTGACGGTCCGTACCAGCACCACGACGCGGACGGTGCCGGCGCAGCCGGTGGCGGGCGGCGTCGAGGCGGCACTGCCCGCTGGCGACGCACTGCTCGACGCGATGGGTTTCAGCCGTGGCCGGTTCGTGGTCGATGGCGGGGTCGGCGCGCCGCTGGTCGTACCGGCATGGGCCGAAGTGCTTCGCGTGACCGAGGATTGCCGCGACTGAGCGCACGCGCGTGCGACGAACCGAAGAGTCTGAGGGCGTTTGTGCGCAAAACAAGTCTTGAAAGCGGCGCGCCGACGATTCACATTCGCTGTGTGCCGAGCAACCGGCACGCTCGTGTTCAACAAGCGAAAGGAGGTGATCCGATGTCTCATGGTTCAGCAGTGGGGTCGGTTCAGTTCGTTCGGGAGACGCGCGTCTGACCTGACGCGCGAACCAGGCGGCAACGCCGGTTCGTGAGGGTGCGCGGGGGGTATTCTCCCCCAATCAACGCCATCCGCATCAGGCATCAGAGGCCCGCATGGTCTCCCGGGCTGGAGCTCTCCGGCCGCTGACCATGTCGGAGGTCGTCGGGGTGGTGGTACCACCTCGGCGGCCTCTTTCATTTTGAGCGGCGTGCGGGCCGATCCGGTCGGTTCCCGGTTCGCCACGACGACCAGCAGAACTGCGGCGCCATCCTGGCCAACGGCCTGGCATAGTGGCGCGTCAGTCCGTCTTCACGCCGCGTGCACGGGTTCGAGCACCCAGGCCAGCGCTTCGTCGCGCGTTGCGAAGAACCGCACCTCCGGCCGCTCGGCCAGCAACCGCCGGGCCTGGATGCGCGACAGCATCGTGCCCGTCACCATGCCGATCCGCCGCGATCGGACGACGGGTGCGCGCATCATCGCTTCCATCGCCTCGGCGACGTCCTGCGATTGGGTGCCGGCGCGCGTATAGTCGCACACCGACACCGGCGCCCGGCCGGTTTCGTCGCGGATCCGCTTGGCGGCGGCAGCGATCGCGCGACCGAAGGCGTGAACGTCGGCCAGCGTCCAGAATCCGATGATCGCCGATTCGAACAGGCCCTTGTCGGGATGTACGTCGACCGTGAAGCGTGCGCTGTCCATCGCAAAGCATTATCCGCAAAGACGTTTACGCCGCGTTGCTGTCAACTTTCTCTAGACGGCGACCGGCGCGGCGATGTGGGCGTGCGGTTCGTATCCGGTCACGGCAAAGTCGCCGATCGCATAATCGAAGATGGTGTCGGGGCGCCGGGCGATCGTCAGCCGCGGCTCGCCGCGCGGCGTGCGGGCCAGCTGTTCCTCGACCAGATGGGCATGGTTCAGATACACATGGGCGTCGCCGCAGCTCCACACCAGCTCCCCCGCCTCCAGGTCGCACTGCTGCGCGAGCAGGCGGATCAGCAAGGCGGCGGAGAACGCGTTGAAGGCAAAACCCAGGCCCAGATCGCACGACCGCTGCCACAGCATGCCCGACAGTTTCCCGCCCGACACATGGTATTGATAGGTCATGTGGCACGGCGGCAGCGCCATCCGGTCGAGTTCGGCGACGTTCCAACCGGTGAAGATGTGCCGGCGCGAGGTGGGATTGGTGCGCAGCGAGGTCACCAGCGCGGCGATCTGATCGATCCCGCGATCCGCCTTGCGATACAGGCCGTCGCCGACCGGTTCGTAGACGGGCCAGTCGACCCACTGCTTGCCGTATACCGGGCCCAGTTCGCCCCACCGCGCGGCGAAGGCGTCGTCGGCCAGGATGCGGGCCTCGAACGCGTCGCGGTCCAGCCCCTCGCCGGTCGCGCGGTTGTAGCTGTCGAGCGGCCAGTCGGTCCAGATGTGGACGCCCTGTTCGACCAGCGGGCGGATGTTGGTGGCACCGCTCAGGAACCACAGCATCTCGCGCGTCGCCGTTTTCCACGCCACGCGCTTGGTGGTCAGCAGGGGCACGCGGTCGTCGGACAGGTCGAACCGCATCGTCGGCCCGAACAGCGATCGCGTGCCGACGCCTGTGCGATCGCGCCGTTCGTCCCCATGGTCCCAGACCTCGCGGAGAAGATCGAGATATTGTCGTTCGTAATGCGCCCCGGTCATGCACGCTTCCTAGGGGGGTGGGGCAGTCAGGACAATCGGGCGCGACGCCTCCGGGAAAATACGCAAGGAGGCCCGACACTCAAATCGGAGGAATTTTTTAAGGTCCGCAGGCGTAGGCGGGGCACGTGGCGAACATGATACGATCCCTGCGCAGTCTTGCCGGTGCACGGTCGTCGGTCGCCGACGCGGAGCGGGCCGGCGACGAGGAATTGCTGCGCGGACAACGCGCGCAATTGATGGTGCGCGAATTCGAGGAACAGGGATCCGGCTGGTTCTGGCAGACCGATCGCGATGGATGCCTGACCTATCTGTCGGCCAAGGTCGCCAGCCAGATCGGTCTGGCCGATGGCGGCATCGGCGCGACGCTGACCACTTTGTTCCAGATCGACAGCGATTCGCCCGAAACCGAACGCACGCTGGGGTTCCATTTGTCGTCGCGTACGTCCTTTTCCGAATATTCGGTCTGCGCGGTCGATGGCGAACGTGACCGTTGGTGGTCGATCTCCGGCCGGCCGATCGTCGATGCCCACGGCAATTTCCAGGGCTTCGTCGGGTGGGGCAGCGATCTGACGGCCAAGCGGCGGTCGGAGGCGGAGAT
>DASTEN010000495.1:0-2170 GCA_035709645.1 Sphingomonas sp. | reverse complement strand
ACCCGGGCAGCCGCGCCAAGATCGGCGTCATCAGCCATGATTCGGGCATCGACCCGGTCGGCGCCTGCGTCGGCATGAAGGGCAGCCGCGTCCAGGCGGTCGTCCAGGAAATGCAGGGCGAGAAGATCGACATCATCCCCTGGTCGCCCGACACCGCGACCTTCGTGGTGAACGCACTGCAACCGGCCAATGTCGCGCGCGTCGTGATCGACGAGGAAGAGGATCGTATCGAGGTCGTCGTTCCCGACGATCAGCTTTCGCTCGCCATCGGCCGCCGTGGCCAGAACGTGCGCTTGGCCAGCCAGCTGACCGGCAAGGCGATCGACATCCTGACCGAAACCGATTCGAGCGAGAAGCGGCAGCAGGAATTCGTCGCGAACAGCGAGACGTTCCAGAACGAGCTCGACGTCGACGAGACGCTGGCGCAGCTGCTGGTCGCCGAAGGCTTCAGCGCGCTGGAAGAGGTCGCCTATGTCGAGCTCGACGAACTCGCGAGCATCGAAGGGTTCGACGAGGATTTGGCGCAGGAACTTCAGAGCCGTGCGGGCGAGGCGCTGGAGCGTCGCGAAACCGCGCAGCGCGAAGAACGCCGCGCACTGGGCGTCGAGGACGCGTTGGCCGAATTGCCGTACCTGACCGAGGCGATGCTGGTCACGCTCGGCAAGGCGGGCATCAAGACGCTCGACGACCTGGCCGACCTCGCGACCGACGAGCTGATCGCCAAGAAGCGCCAGGAACCCCGCCGCCGGGGCGACGCCGACAAGCCCGCACCGCAGCGCGAAGGCGACAAGGGCGGGGTGCTCGGCACCTACGGCCTGACCGAGGAACAGGGCAACGAGATCATCATGGCCGCCCGCGCGCACTGGTTCGCGGACGAAGATGAAACGGGCGGAGAGCCGGCTCAGGAGGACGCGCATGCGGAATCCGGGCAATGATTCGCTAACGCCGCCACAGCAGGATCGTCACCCCGGCCCTTTGCCGGGGTCCACCGTGCCGTCAGGGCAAGGGTGGGAGGCCCAGGCCGATCGCAAGGTCGTGCCAATGCGGATTCGTGCGCTCGATCAGGTTCATCTTCCAGTCGCGCCGCCACCGCTTGATCCGCTTTTCGCTCGCGATGGCATCCGCCATGGTGTCCGCCGCGTCGAACCAGACGAGGCGATCTACAGCGTATCGACGGGTGAAGCCGTCGAAAACACCGTCGTGATGCTGGCATATTCGCGACACCAGATCCGACGTCACACCGACGTACAGCGTGCCGTTGAAGCCGCTGGCCAGAATGTAGACGCACGGATGGCGCTCTCGCATGCACTGCAAGGTGCGGCAGCGTGGATGCCGGAACAAGTCCGGCGTGACGGGTCGGCGGTGGCGGCATGAACGACCGCACCTGCATCCTGTCGCGCGAATCGTCCCCGCGCGAGGGGCTGATTCGGCTCGCGCTGTCGCCGGGTGGTGACGTGGCCCCCGACGTGCGCGCCAAGGCCCCCGGCCGTGGCGCCTGGATCGGCGTGTCGCGCGCCGAGCTGGAAACCGCGATCGTCAAGGGCAAGCTTCGTGGCGCCCTCGCCCGCGCGTTCAAGGGCGCGCCGCTGTCGATTCCCGACGATTTGCCCCAGCGAATCGAAACGCAGCTCGAACGCCATGCGCTCGACCGGCTGGGGCTGGAGGCAAAGGCCGGGCACCTGCTGATCGGGGCCGAACGCATCGAAACCGCGGCGCGCAGCGGGCAGTTGCACCTACTGCTCCACGCCAGCGATGCGCGTCCCGATGGCGCGTCGAAGCTGGCCCAGGCATGGCGTGTGGGCTCGGACCAGGAAGGCACGTCCCTGAAGGGCTTGGTTTTGCCGGTGACACGCACCACATTGTCCGTGGCATTGGGCCGCGAAAATGTGGTACACGCTGGCCTGACGGACGCCCAGGCGGCCAGGCGGGTGCGCGACGCGCTGACCCGCTGGCTGCATTTTATCGGACCCGAACGTGCCGCAGGCCCCTGCACCGACCCGGTGCAGGGATCGACGGCATCAGACATTACGGCCGACCCGACCGCGGGTTCGGCGAGCACAGGAATTTGAGCGAGCGCATGAGCGACACCGACAACGACAAGCCGAAACTCGGAATGCGCGCGCCCTTGGGGCTGAAGCGCACGGTCGAGACCGGCAAGGTGAAGCAGAGC
>DASTEN010000494.1:0-4322 GCA_035709645.1 Sphingomonas sp. | reverse complement strand
GCGGAACGGCCCCGCCCCGGCGATCTGCACCGGCACGGTCATCCGCTGATCGACCAGGGTGACCGCGACCGGCGCACCCGCCGGTGGGGGGACCGGCGCCTGCACGACATCGGCCGCCGGCGGCGACGCCCAGATCAGCGGCAGCATGACGAGCGATACGCCCATCGCACCCTCTCCTTCGCGGCGTGCAGGCTATGCCGGGCGCGGGGGACGCGCAAGGGGGGCGGTCAGCCCTCGACCAGTTCGACCACCTCGAACGCGTATCCCGCCCATCCGCGCGCCCTGGCGGCATCGGCGAGCGGCAGCGTCTTCGCATTCGCCTCGCGCAGCGACTTGGCATGCCCCCAGAACACCTCGGTCCTGCCACCGCCCAGATCCGCGACGATCCGCCAATAATGGGTAAAGGGTGCCGCCGTCGGCCCGATCGTCTTCACATACCCGTCCGCCATCGTCGCGGTCAGCAGGCGCTTGCGCTTGGCCACGGCCGGTTACCGCCGAACCGTCAGACGCGGACGTAGCGGAAATACCAGACCTCGTGTCCCTGGCGCCGCGCCTTGCGTTCGTAGCGCGTCTCGGGCCAGTCGGCCGGGCGGGTCAGGAAATCGGCCGCGCTTTGCGCCTGCCACACGAAATCGCGGCGACGGTTCATCACCATCATCGCATGGCGGCAATAGGTCGGATCGTCGGTGCCCAGCCGGAACTCGCAGCCCGGCTTCAATTTCGCCGCGATCATGTCCAGCGGACCATCGTTGACCATCCGCCGCTTGGCGTGGCGCGGCTTGGGCCAGGGATCGGGGTGGAGCAGGTACAGCCGGTCGAGGCTGGCGTCGGGCAGCCGATCCAGCACCTCGATCGCGTTCCCCATGTGCAGCCTGACGTTGTCGAGCGCGTCGTCGCGGATGTGGTTCAGCGCGCCGACGACGCCGTTCAGAAACGGTTCGCAGCCGATGAAGCCGTGGTCGGGCCGCATCGCCGCCTGTCCCGCCAGATGCTCGCCCGCGCCGAAGCCGATTTCGAGTTCGAGTGGGCGATCATCACCGAACAGCGCCGTCGCATCGAGCGCGCCGGTCTCGGGCACGGCCACCTGCGGCAGCAATTCCTCGACGAGCGCGGCCTGGCCGGTGCGCAGCTTGTGCCCGGCGCGGCGTCCATAAAGCTGGCGGTGGGTGGCGGGATCGACCATGGTCGCAGCCGATAGGCGCGGCACGCACGAACCGCAACCACGCGGCGCCGCGGTGGTTGGACAGGCATGAGCAAGGTAAAGACAGCGGCCAAACGGCTGGAGCGGGCCGATCGCAAGGTGACGCACAAGGCTGCGGCGAAGCACGACACGCCGGCCATGCGCGTGGCGGCGACGGTGGGCGAGCTTGCCGATCAGCCCCCGCTGATCGCCCTGTCCGCTGCGACGCTGGTACTGGGGCTGGTCCTGCGCCGGCGATCGGTGGCGGAGGCGGGAGCGCGGATGCTCGCCAGCCACCTGCTCGCCACCGCGGCGAAGGAGGTGGTGAAACGCAGCGTCGACCGCACCCGTCCGCATTCGGTGAAGAAGGGCCATTCGTACAAGCTGGAACCCGGCGGCGATCGATCGCATCATTACAGCAGCTTTCCATCGGGCCATACGGCGGGCGCCGTCGCCGTCGCACGGGCGGCGGCGCGGGTCTGGCCGGATCGCACGCCTGCGCTGTCGCTCGCCGCGGCGGGCGCGGGCGCGATCCAGTTGCCGATCGCCAAACATTATGTCGGCGACGTCCTGGCCGGCGCGGCGATCGGTCTCGCCAGCGAATGGGTGGTCGATGCCGTCGTCCAGGCAGCGGCCGGCGGCCCCGAATGACACGAGCCCTGCGCGATCGCGACGCGGTGCTGGCTGCGGGACTGGCTGCGATCCGTACCGAGTTCACCGTTCCCGCAGGCTTTCCGGACAACGTGCTCGCCGCTGCCGAAACCGCGGCGCGGCGCACACCCGACGCGCACCGCGACCGCACCGATCGGCCGTTCGTCACGCTCGATCCGGCCAGCGCGACCGATCTCGACCAGGCGTTCGCGATCGAAATGGCGGGCAGCGATCTGCTGCTCCACTATGCCATCGCCGATATCGGCTGGTTCGTGGCCGATGGCGATCCGATCGACCGGGAAGCGTGGAACCGCGGCGAAACGCTGTACCTGCCCGACGGCAAGGCGGGGCTGTACCCGCCGGTGCTGGCTGAAGGCGCCGCCAGCCTGCTGCCCGACGGCCCGCGCCCGGCGATCGTGCTGACGACCCGCATTGCCCCCGATGGCAGCGGGCGGATCGACGGTATCGAACGCGCGCTGATCCGCAGCCGCGCCAAGCTTGCCTATGATTCGGTCACCGCCGCCGACCTGCCGTCCGGGTTCGCGGAGATCGCACGCCGCATCCGCGCTGCCGAGGCGGCACGCGGCGCGGCGCGGATCGATCCACCCGACCAGGAGGTCGCTCGCGGCGCCAATGGCCGCCTGGTGCTGGCCTTTCGTCCGCTGCTGGACAGCGAACGCGACAATGCCGCGCTGTCGCTCGCGACCAACATGGCGGTCGCCGACCTGTTGTACGCGCACGCGACCGGCCTGTTTCGCGTGATGGAGGCGCCCGACGACGCCGCCGTGGCCCGGCTGCGGCGCGAAGCGGCGGCGCTGGGCGTCGTCTGGCCCGATACGATGCCCCTGGCCGAATTCGAGCGTACGCTGGCCGCCGCCGACCCCGGTCAGGCAACGATGATGCTGGCCATCCGGCGGGCCGGTGGCGGGGCCCGCTACGACGCCTATCGCGCCGACATCGCCCCGTGGCATGCGGCGGTCGCCGCCCGCTACGCCCATGCGACCGCGCCGTTGCGCCGCCTTGCCGACCGCTACGTGCTGACCGCCGCGCTGGCCGTCGCCAACGGGCAGGCCGTGCCCGAGCCGACGACGCAGGCCTTTGCGCGCCTGCCCAAGGTCATGGCCACCGCCGACGCCCGCGCCGCCCGCATCGACCACGCGGTCGTCGATCTGGCCGAAGCGGTAATGCTTCAGGGCCGCGAGGGCGAACATTTCGCCGCTGTCGCGACCGACGTCGACGATCGCGGCGTGCGTATCCAGCTCTGCGACCTGCCGATCCTCGCCCGCGTCGACGCGACCGGCGTCGTGCCCGGCGACCGGCTGACCGTCCGCCTGACCACAGCCGATCCGGCGACGCGGCGGATCGCCTTCGCCGTCAAGGACTAGAAGCGAAAGCGGGAGGCCCGTGCCCGGACCTCCCGCTTCGCTGTTCAGCCCTTCGGCGTGCTTACGCTGCCAGTGCCGCCTTCAGATCGTCGACCAGGTCGGTCCGCTCCCACGGGAACAGATCGCCTTCCGCCTTGCGGCCGAAGTGTCCGTAGGCCGCCGTCTTCGAATAGATCGGCTTGTTGAGGCCGAGATGCGTGCGGATGCCGCGCGGGGTCAGTTGGCCGAGCTTGTCGATCTTGCCGATGGCGGCTTCGATCGCGTCGTCGGCGACCGTGCCGGTGCCGTGGGTGTCGACATAAAGCGACAGCGGCTTCGACACGCCGATCGCATAGGCCAGCTGGATCGTGCAGCGCTGGGCGAGGCCGGCGGCGACGATGTTCTTGGCGAGGTAGCGGGTGATGTACGCCGCCGAACGGTCGACCTTCGTCGGGTCCTTGCCCGAGAAGGCACCGCCGCCGTGGGGCGCGGCACCGCCGTAGGTGTCGACGATGATCTTGCGACCCGTCAGCCCGGCGTCACCGTCCGGCCCGCCGATTTCGAAGCTGCCGGTCGGGTTGATGTGATAGACGGTCTCGTCCGACAGCAGCTCGGCCGGGATGATGTCGGCGACGACCGACTTCACATAGGCGTGGAGCTCGGCCTCCTGCTCGCCCTGGTCATAGCCCTTGGCATGCTGGGTCGACACGACGATCGCGGTCGCGGCGACCGGCTTGCCATCCTCGAAGCGCAGGGTGACCTGGCTCTTCGTATCCGGCTCCAGGAAGGGGGCCGCGCCCGAATGGCGGTCGGCGGCCATCTTCGCGAGGATCTTGTGGCTGTAGTCGAGCGTGGCCGGCATCAGGTCCGGCGTTTCGTCGCAGGCGAAGCCGAACATGATGCCCTGATCGCCGGCGCCTTCGTCCTTGTTGCCCGACGCGTCGACGCCCTGCGCGATATGCGCCGACTGCGCATGCAGGTTGTTTTCGAAGCGGAACGTCTCCCAGTGGAAGCCCGACTGTTCATAGCCGATCTTCTTCACGGTTTCGCGCACGGTGCGCTCGATCTCGGCCTGGGCGCCTTCGGCCCATTCGCCGTTTTCGAAGACGCCTTTGCAGCGGATTTCA
>DASTEN010000493.1:0-10971 GCA_035709645.1 Sphingomonas sp. | reverse complement strand
GGGCGTATCGTCGATCATGCGGCGGCCTTGGCGACGTTGGGGAGGCGGAGGATCAGTTCGCGGGCGAGCGCCATATAGGCTTGCGAGCCCGAGCAGCGATGGTCGTAGATCAACGCCGGCAAACCGTGGCTAGGCGCCTCCGACAAGCGCACGTTACGCGGAATGACCGTATCGAACACGACCTTGCCCAACACGGCACGAACGTCGTCGGACACCTGATCGGTCAGCCGGTTGCGGCGATCGAACATCGTCAGCACGACCCCCAGGATCGACAGGCCCGGGTTGAATCGCGAACGGATACGCTCGACCGTGCTGAGCAGTTGGCTGAGCCCTTCGAGCGCGAAGAATTCGCATTGCAGCGGGACGAGCAGAGCGTGCGCCGCGACCATCGCGTTGATCGTCAGCAGCCCCAGCGACGGCGGGCAATCGATCAGGACGACATCCCACCGCTCTTCGCTGCGCTGGACGGTGCGGTCGAGCCGGTGGGTACGCGCTTCGAAATCGATCAGCTCGATCTCCGCACCCGACAGGTCGACAGTCGCCGGTACGATGTCCAGCCGCGGGACCTGCGTCGGCATCGCGGCATCGGCCAGCGTGCCTTCGCCCGCCAGCAGATCATAGCTCGACGTCTGTCGATCGTTTCGCTTGATGCCAAGACCGGTCGAGGCATTCCCCTGCGGATCGAGATCGATCAGCAGGACCCGCGAGCCGGTCGCGGCAAGCGCAGTGCCGACGTTGATCGCCGTGGTGGTCTTACCCACCCCACCCTTTTGATTGGCGATGGCGATGACTTTCATCGCGCGGCAACTCCGCTGGCGACGACAATGCCGGACGTAGGATCGACGATGCTGTGTTTCACGTGGAACTGACCATGCCACGTCCGCTTCGCACTCGCCACTTCCGATTGCGCACTTTCGCCCTTCGGCAAGATATACGTCGTATGCTTCCCGGCAAAGCCAGCCGATGCCACCAGCAGCGCTTCCAATTTTGCCACCGCGCGAGCCGAGATGACGTCCGCCGGGACAATATCCGCCACCCGCTCCGCCTTCGCGTGAATGACGTGGACACCGGTAAGGTCCAGCGTTTCGGCACATTGCTGGAGAAACTCGACACGCAGCTTGCGCGGTTCGATCAACGTGACCTGACGATCGCACAGCGCGGCGACAACCAATCCCGGCAATCCGGCCCCGGCGCCGATGTCGACCCAGTGCTGCCAGCCCGAAGGTGCGTGCAGAAGCAATTGTGCAGAATCGACAATATGGCGCGTCCATACTGTCGGTACGGTTGCCGCAGAAATCAGATTTTGGCGACCTGCTTCGTCCAGCAGCAACGTCACAAACCGCGCCAGGCGATCGACCGCGCAGGTGTCGAACCGCGCCGCCAACCACGTCTTGGCGTCGTTCTCGGTCATGCCGCTTGCCGTTTCACGTGGAGCAGGATCGCCGACAAAGCTGCCGGAGAAATCCCCCGAATACGCGATGCCGCATCAAGCGTTTCGGGACGCGCTGCGGTCAGCCGTTCGATCATCTCATTCGAAAGCCCTGGAACGCTTTGATAATCGAGAACAGGCGGTAGCTTCGTCGCGGCCGCCCGCTGCCGTTCTGCGACATCAAGCGCCTGACGTTCGAGGTACGGCGCATAGCGTGCGTCCTCGATCGCCTCCTCGACGGCAGCGTCATCGAAGACCGACGCGGCGTCAAACACCTGCTCTCGCTGGACACCCGGAAAGCGCAACCAGTCGCGCAGCGAACGCCTGGCGCCATCCGCCCCCACCGCCGCCCCGCGCCGACGCATGTCATCGGACGTCGCCACGAACGACAACGCAGCATCCACTGCCGCGCGTGCCTCTCGGCGGCGCGCGACATGCGCCTGACGCTCAGCCGACAGACAGCCGGCGGCCATTGCAACGGCGGACAGCCGCGTCTCGGCATTGTCAGCGCGCAGCCACAATCGGTGTTCGGCACGTGCCGTCAGCATGCGATAGGGTTCGGTCACACCCTGCAATGTCAGGTCGTCGATCATCACCCCCAGATAGCTGTCGGACCGATCGAAACGGACGGGATCCAACCCGCATGCCAGCGCCGCGGCGTTGAGACCGGCGACCAGACCCTGCCCTGCCGCTTCCTCATAGCCCGTCGTACCGTTGATCTGACCGGCGCAGAACAGTCCTGGCATCGCGCGCGATTGCAGGTCGGGCGTCAGCGAGCGCGGATCGAGATAGTCGTATTCGACCGCATAGCCTGGCTCGACGATGCGGCAGGCCTCCAGGCCCGGAATCGATGCGACCATCGCCGCCTGGACATCGTCGGGCAGCGATGTGGAAATACCGTTAGGATAGACGAGCGTGTCGTCCAACCCCTCGGGTTCGAGGAATACTTGATGCCCCTCTCGATCGCCGAAACGATGGACCTTGTCTTCGATCGACGGGCAATAGCGCGGACCACCGCCTTCGATGGCACCTCCGAAGAGCGGCGATCGGTCAAGTCCGCCGCGAATGATGTCATGCGTCTGCTGGGTCGTCCGCGTCACACCGCAGGTAATTTGCGGCAATCGCGCCACCTCGGTCATCGGCGACATCGTCCATGCCACGTCGTCGCTTGGCTGCTCCTCTAGACGCCCCCAATCGATTGTCCGGCCATCCAGACGCGGCGGCGTTCCGGTTTTCAAGCGTCCGAGCGGCAGGCCAAGGCTTCGCAGCTGAAGTCCCAAATGAGTCGCGGCACGTTCGTGTACACGCCCGCCCTCCGCCCGATGCTCCCCGCGAAAGATGCGCCCGCCCAGAAACGTGCCGGTGGCGAGGACGACGGCAGGTCCCGACAGCGTCCGCCCGTTGTTCAATCGAAGTCCGGCGACTGCCCCGGCCGGGGTGCACACCAGCGCGTCGGCTTCGCCCTCGATCACGCTGATGTTGGCTTCCGCGGCGATACTGCGCTGGATCGACCGCGCGTACAGCTTGCGGTCCGCCTGAATGCGTGGTCCCTGAACTGCAACACCCTTGCTGCGATTGAGCATGCGATAATGAATCGCCGCAGCATCGGCCGCGCGAGCGATCAGACCGTCGAATGCATCCACCTCACGAACCAGATGCCCCTTCCCGATCCCGCCGATCGCCGGGTTACAGGACATCGCGCCGATGCGGGTCACATCGAACGTGACCAGAGCGACCCGCGCGCCACGACGCGCGGCAGCCGCGGCCGCTTCGGTCCCAGCGTGCCCGCCGCCGACAACGATGACATCGAAATTGTTCACAGAAGGTCGATCTATGTCCTGTGAGGCGCTACGTCAAAGTCCTGTTCCACGTGGAACGTCACTTTCCGATGCAGAACCGCCCGAACAGCGCATCGAGGACGTCTTCGACATGGGATCGGCCCGTAACGGCGTCGCACGCGGCGCGCGCGATGCGAAATTCCTCTGCGATCACAAGCGCATCATGGTGCTCCGCTGCGCTGCACAAGGACTGATGTGCAGTGCCGCATAACGATCGCTGGCGCTGGTTCAGCGTCGGAATATCGTCGGATGGTAGCAGCGCGCGAGCGCGCTCGACCAATACCGACCACAGCGCCGAGTCACCGCCGACGGATTGCGCGTTCACCGCCACCCGCCCCACCGGCACGACCGATCGCGCCGGATCATCGGCTCGCGGGTGTGCGAGAACAACATCCTGCGCGATCCCTACGGGCCCGTCGTCCCCCATCCAGACGACGATGTCGGCGGTGGTCAGGCTGTCGCGGGTGCGGGCGATTCCGATCGCTTCGATCGGGTCGTCGGTGTGCTCAGTCAGGCCGGCGGTATCGGTCAGGATCCAGGCAATACCATCGCGCACGATCGGCGCCTCAATCCGGTCGCGCGTGGTGCCGGCAATCGGCGATACGATCGCCGCATCGCGTCCGACCATGCGATTGAGGAGCGTCGACTTCCCGCTGTTCGGCGGTCCGGCCAGGACGACGCGAATACCATCGCGCAGGCGCTCCGCGGGCGGCTGCGCCAGCATCGCGGCAATATCGTCCGCCAACCGCCCCGCCCCGGCCCGCACCGCCGCGACGATACCCTCTTCATCGACCGCATCAGGTTCGTCGCTGTGATCGATCGCCGCCTCGACCATCGCCGACAGGCCGACCAGGCGATCGTTCCAATCCTCGATCCGCTGACGCAGATGTCCTTCCGCCGCGCGCAACGCCGCGCGACGCTGGCCCTCGGTCTCGGCGGTGAGCAGGTCGGCCAGCCCCTCGGCTTCGGTCAGGTCGATCCGTCCGGATTGCAATGCGCGGCGGGTAAACTCGCCCGCCTGCGCCGGTCGCAGTCCCGGCTGCGCCTCCAACACCGCCTCGACCCGCCGGACGACGGCGCGACTGCCGTGCACATGCAATTCCGCCAGATCTTCGCCGGTCGCGGTCTCCGGCCCGGGAAACAGGATGACGAGCGCGCGGTCGATCGGTTCTCCGGTGGCCGGATCGGCCAGCCGCCTCAGGCTCGCCCGGCGTGGGGGCGGGATCTGCCCGCCTGCCACCGCGCGTACCGCGGCAAAGGCGTCGGGCCCGCTGATCCGGACGACCGCCAGCGCCGCCGGCGGGGGCCCGCTGGACAACGCGAAGATCGTATCGGTCATCCGCCGGTCTTGGTGCCCGCATCGAACAGGCGGCGCCATAGCGCGATCGACGCTTCACCCATCGGTGCCCAGCTCTTCATCATCGTTTCGATCATCTCGGGCGGCACCCCGCCCTGCATCGTTTCCAGCATCATCGCGACATAGCGTTCGTGGATCGGGGTCAGGTCGGGCAAACCCATTGCGGCCCGCGCCTCTTCCGGCGTGCAATCGACCTCGACGTTGATCTTCATGCGCCCTTTTCCCCGTGTTAGCGTTGCGCTTGTCGCAACCTATGCGCGCGATGCGCCGCGGTTCGCAATCTTTCCCTGGCAGGAGCGCCCGAATGACCGACACGACCATTGCTACGTTAGACCAAGACGGGCAGTTCGCCGCCTATGTCGCCCGCCCCACCGGCAAGCCTCGCGCGGCGATCGTCGTCATCCAGGAGATCTTCGGCGTCAATCCGGGCATCCGCCGCAAATGCGATCGTCTGGCCGACGACGGCTATCTGGCGGTCGCGCCCGACCTGTTCTGGCGCCTGGAACCGGGCATCCAGCTCGATCCCGACGTTTCGGAAGAAATGCAGCGGGCGCTGGGTCTGATGGGAAAATTCAACCAGGATGCCGGCATCCGGGACATCGAAGCGACGATCCGCTGGGCGCGCAGCGAAGTCGACGGCGGGAAGGTCGGCTGCGTCGGCTACTGCCTGGGCGGCCGGCTCGCCTACATGACCGCGGCACGGACCGATGTCGACGCCAGCGTGGGCTATTACGCGGTCGGCATTCCGGACCTGCTGCACGAAGCGCACGCGATCGCGCATCCCCTGTTGCTGCACGTCGCCGGGGACGATGGGTTCGTCGACGCAGCAACGCAAAGGCAGATGCACGACGGGTTGGACGACCATCCCAAGGTCACGCTGCTGGATTATCCGGGCGAGGATCACGGCTTCGCGACCGAAATGGGCGACCGGCGATCGCCCGAGGCGGCCGACCGCGCCGATGCCGCAACCGCCGCGTTCTTTGCCGAGCATCTGGCCTGATACGAAAAAGGGGCGGTCCGCAGCCGGCCGCCCCTTCTCCACTCCATTCACGCCGACGTGTGGTCAGAACAGCGTGCCAAGCCCCACCTGCGGATCGATATAGCCTTCGTAGATCATCTTGCCCGCGACATAGAGGATCACCAGCAGCCCGATGTAGGCGATCCAGCGGAAGCGTTCGATGTATTTGGCGATGATGTTCGCCGCCAGGCCCATCAGCGCCACCGACAACAACAGGCCGATAACCAGGATGCCGGGGTGTTCGCGTGCGGCACCGGCGACCGCCAAGACGTTGTCCAGGCTCATCGACACATCGGCGATCGCAACCGCCCAGGCGGCACCGGCAAAGCTCTTGGCGGGCTTCAGATTGCCCAGTTCCTCGGCATGGCCGCCGTCCTGGCGCAGCTCGCGCCACATCTTCCACGACACCCACAGCAGCAGCAGGCCCCCGGCAAAGATCAGGCCCACGACCTGCATCAGCTGCGTCACCGCCAGCGCGAAGACGATCCGCAGCACCAGCGCGGCCAGGATGCCGATCAGGATGACCTTCTTGCGCTGGTCCGCCGGCAGCCCGGCGGCAAGCGCGCCGACGACGATTGCGTTGTCACCTGCCAGCATCACGTCGATCAACAGCACCTGCAGGAAGGCGCTGAGAGCGGCGGGTGAGCCGATATTGCTGAAATCCGCGACGATATGTTGCCAAAGTTCGGTCATGGCGACGAGCGATAGCGAGGATCGCCGCGTCGGGAAAGGCGGGAAACCGCCGGTGTCAGGACCGGCCGTACGCGTCCTGCATTTCGGCCAGCCAGCCGATGCGCGGGAGGATCGCGCCGACGTCGCGCCGCCGCTTGCGCGCCTCGACCACGTCGATCGGGTCGGTGAAAGCCACCGCGACCGATGTGTCGTCGACGCGCACGACGCGGGCCAGCGCGCTTTCGACCAGCCCGACGGTCACCGCGACCATATCGCCGATCGCCAGTCCCTCGACAGCCGACATCCGCAGGCCCGTTGCCGATAGATTGACGATCCGATGCGTCGTCGGCGCCGGTCGGTTCTGGCGATACAGAACGCCCGTCAGCATCACGCTGGCGCGTTCGGCTCTGAGAGGACGGGACGGCTGTTCCATAGCCCGGCAAATAGCCGAGAGACCCTAATTCAGGTTTAACGCAACGCGGGTCGCGGCGTCCGCGCAAAAAAAGGGCGTGGGCAAAGCCCACGCCGTCGGCCGGGTTGCACCCGCCGGCCGTGCCGGTGCGACACCCGGCGCATGCCTGCACCGGGTTTCGCCCTCGTCACTGGTTCATGCTGTCGAAGAAATCGTCGTTGGTCTTCGAATTCTTCATCTTGTCGAGCAGGAATTCCATCGCGTCGACGGTACCCATCTGCATCAGGATGCGGCGCAGCACCCACATCTTGGTGAGCTTGTCCTTTTCGACCAGCAGCTCCTCCTTGCGGGTGCCCGACTTGCCGACGTCGAGTGCCGGGAAGATGCGCTTGTCCGCCACCTTGCGGTCAAGCACGATTTCCGAATTGCCGGTGCCCTTGAACTCTTCGAAGATCACTTCGTCCATGCGGCTGCCGGTATCGATCAGCGCGGTGGCGATGATCGAGAGCGAACCCCCCTCCTCGATATTGCGCGCCGCACCGAAGAAGCGCTTCGGGCGCTGGAGGGCGTTCGCATCAACACCGCCGGTCAGGACCTTGCCCGACGACGGGACGACCGTGTTGTAGGCGCGGCCCAGGCGGGTGATCGAATCGAGCAGGATGACGACATCCTTCTTGTGCTCGACCAGGCGTTTGGCCTTTTCGATAACCATTTCAGCAACTTGCACGTGCCGCGTGGCGGGTTCGTCGAACGTCGAGCTGACGACCTCCCCCTTCACACTGCGCTGCATGTCGGTGACTTCTTCCGGGCGCTCGTCGATCAGCAGGACCAGCAGGAAGACTTCCGGATGATTGTCGGTGATCGCCTTGGCGATGTTCTGCAGCATCACCGTCTTGCCGACGCGCGGGGGGGCGACGATCAGCGTACGCTGGCCCTTGCCCTGCGGCGAGACGATATCGATGACCCGCGCCGACTTGTCCTTCTGCGTCGGGTCTAGCTGGTCCAGGCACAGCTTCGATTCCGGATACAGCGGGGTCAGATTGTCGAAATTGACCCGGTGGCGGACCGCATCGGGATCGTCGAAATTGACCTTCAGCAGTTTCGTAAGCGCGAAATAGCGTTCGCCGTCCTTCGGCCCCCGGATCTCGCCTTCGACCGTGTCGCCGGTGCGCAGCCCGAATTTGCGGACCTGATTGGGCGAGATGTAGATGTCGTCCGGGCCGGCCAGATAGTTCGCTTCCGGGCTGCGCAAGAAGCCGAAGCCGTCGGGTAGAACCTCGATCGTCCCCAGACCCATGATCTGGTCGCCGTTTTCCGCCAGCACCTTCAGGATCGCGAACATCAGATCCTGCTTGCGCAGGGTCGACGCGCTTTCGACGCCCAGCTCTTCGGCCATGCTGACCAGCTCGGCGGGGCTCTTCTTCTTCAGGTCTTTGAAATGCATCTGTGGCGTCCGCACTTGGAGGCTGTCGGGGGATTTTCGGGCGCTCGGGGTCTGAAAAGACGATCAGCGCAAACGAGAGGAGGGCAAACGCGCCCGCTGGGCTGCGGTGTCGCGATCTTGAGGCGAGTTAGGAGTCGCTCGCGGTCAAGTCAAGCGCGGTCGGAAGGGGCGACGCATGATATCCCCCGTTCGCGCCGGGCGTGTCGAAGCACCGTTCCGCGATACGCGCGCGCACGCGCTTGCGCCACGAAATACGGTGCTTCGACCAGCTCGGCGCGAACCGAGGTCGAGCGCTCAGAAGGGTTTCACGACCACCAATACGACGATCAGGATGGCGGCCAGCGCCGGCACCTCGTTGATCAGGCGCAACTGGCGGCCGGTGAGGGTCGCATGGCCGGCCACGAGCTTGCGGGCATAGCCGATCGCCCAACCATGATAGCCACTGAGCAGCACGACGATCAGCAGCTTGGCATGAAGCCACCCGAGCCCGGGGACGCCATCGAACAGCCCGGCATTGGCCGCCAGCAGCAAACCCAGCACCCAGACGATGATCAGCGACGGCGTCAGGATCATCCGGCGCAGGACGCCTTCGCGTTTGGTCCAGCGCGCCTCCTCGGCCGCGTCCCCCAGCCCTTCCTGATGATAGACCAGATAGCGCGGCAGCATGAACAGCCCGGCCATCCAGAAGATCACGAAGATGATGTGTGCCGCCTTCACCCACAGATAGGACTGGCCGAGAAGATTTGTCATCGCGGCGACCGTACCCGATCGACCAGCCGCTGGACATGCTCGATCGGCGTGAACTGCCCGATACCGTGGCCCAGGTTGAAAATATGCGGACGGCCAGTGAAGGCATCGAGGATGCGATCGATCCCGGCGTCGAGCGCATCGCCACCGGCGAACAGCGCGATCGGATCGAGATTGCCCTGTACCGGCAGCCCGGTCGGCAGCACCGCGTTCGCCCAGGCAGGGTCGACCGTCTCGTCCAGGCCGACCGCATCGGGGCGTACGCCTGCGACGTAATCGACCAGCTTCGCCCCCGACCCCTTGGGAAAGCCGATGACCGGTGTCCCGGGGCAGCGCTCGTGCAGGCGTTCGACGATGCGCGCGTTGGGCGCAATGACCCAATCCTCATATTGTGCCGGGCTCAGGCTGCCCGCCCAGCTGTCGAATAGCTGTACCGCTTCGACGCCGGACGCGATCTGGTTGGCGAGGTAATCGACGGTCAGGTCGACGATGCGGTCCACCAGCGCCGACATCGCGCCCCTGTCGACATAGGCGAGCGCTCGCGCCTCGGCCTGGTCCTTCGACCCCTGCCCGGCGATCATGTACGTCGCGACCGTCCAGGGGGAACCCGCAAAGCCCAGAAAGGTAACTTGCCGAGGCAGCGCCGCAGCGACACGCGTGCAGGTGTCGTAGATCGGCTGGAGCTTGGCGGTGTCCGCCACACCCAGCGCATCGATCGCATCATGGGTCGTCAGCTTCGGCGCAAGGCGTGGCCCCTCCCCCGCTTCGAACCACAGGTCCTGTCCCAGCGCCCAGGGCACCATCAGGATGTCGCTGAACAGGATCGCCCCGTCGAACCCGAACCGGCGGATCGGCTGGAGCGTGATCTCGGCCGCCGCCTCGGGATCGGTGGCCAGCGCCAGGAAGCCGCCTTTCTCCGCTCGCAGCGCGCGATACTCGGGCAGATAGCGTCCCGCCTGGCGCATCAGCCACATCGGCGGCACCGACGGCATATCCCCACGCAGGACCGCCAGGAGCGGTTTCGAAGGCGCTGATCCGGTCACGTCACGTCCCAACATAAAAGAAGAAGAGAATATATAAGGGTTGTTGAAGGTTGTTGGCGCGTGGGTAGCGGGGTTTCTTGCGGCGTCCAGACTCTGCCAACAGATTGACGCTCGAAAAGCCGCGAAGCCTGCGCGATTCGATTCCGCCATCCCCGTTATCCACAGGCTGTGCGCCGATCCCCGGATTGTGATGTGCGTTGTGGATATCGCTGGATGAACCGGCCGGTTTTTGCCGGTTTGGTTGCCGGGCCGAGTTACGCTATCCGCCATCCCCATGTTGTCCACAGATCGCTCCCACTGATGCGTCTGCACCTCCATCTGCTGTCGGATTCGACCGGTGAGACGCTGGAGAACATCGCCAAGGCTGCGCTGGCGCAGTTCGACGACGTCGATACGCAACGCCACTTCTGGCCGATGATCCGCAACGAAGCGCATCTGGAGCGTGTGCTCGCCGAAATCGGCCAGCATCCCGGGCTCGTGCTCTTCACGCTCGTCAACCCGAACATCCGCCTGATGCTGGAGGATCGGTGCCGCGTCATGGGCCTGCCCGCAGTCGCGCCGCTGGACGGCGTCAACGATGCGCTGTCGGGGCTGCTGGGGCAGGAGGCGAAGGCGCGGCCGGGGCGTCAGCACATGCTCGATGCGGCGTATTTCGCGCGCGTGGAGGCGATCCAGTGGACGATCGCGCACGACGACGGCATCGCGTCGGACGATTGGGAAGAAGCGGACATCGTGCTGGCCGGGGTTAGCCGATCGTCGAAGACGCCGACGTCGATCTACCTCGCCAACCGCGGGGTCAAGACCGGCAATATCCCGCTGATTCCCAACATTCCCCCACCGCCGCAGCTCGAAGCGCTGCGACAGCCGCTGGTCGTCGGCCTCTACGCCAGCCCCGAGCGGATCGTGCAGATCCGCCAGAACCGGCTGCTGGGACTCAAGGCTCACCAGGACGACGATCAATATATCGACAAGCAGGCGGTCGCTGAGGAGGTCGCGTTCTCGCGGCGGCTC
>DASTEN010000492.1:0-4530 GCA_035709645.1 Sphingomonas sp. | reverse complement strand
GGCGATTGACCAACACGCGCGGCAAGGTCGCCGAATTGAGCTCGATCCGCCAGCCGGCGCCGCTTTTGGTGATAAAGATGTCGGGGACCACCGCAGGTGCGCTTGCCCCCCCGTAGCGACAGCCGGGCTTGGGATCGTAATCGCGCAGTTCGCGGATCATGTCGTTCAGGTCTTCGTCGTCGACGCCGCAGATGCGTTTCAGCCGCACCCGCTCGCCACGCGCCAGCAGGTCGAGATTGTCGATCAGCGCCGCCATCGCCGGGTCGTAGCGATCGGCCTCCTTCGCCTGCAGCGCGATGCATTCGGCCAGACTGCGGGCACCGACCCCGGTCGGGTCCAGCGTCTGCACCTGCGCCAGCACGCGCTCGACCCGCGCCAGCGGCACGCCCAGCCGGTTGGCCATGTCGAGCAGCGGTGCGGTCAGATAGCCGGCTTCGTCGATCTGGTCGATCAGATGCGCCGCGATGAACATATCCGCCCCCGACACGACCGCCCCCGCCTGCTCGAGCAGATGATCGGCCAGGCTGACGTCCGGGTTCGCGAAGCCGTCGAGGTCAGGGCCGTCCTCCGGCGCCGCGCCATTTCCGGTGCCCGACAGGCCCATCGACCCGTCGCGATCGCCCGGCGAATCGTTCTCGAACGCCGATGCGGTATCGATGTCCAGTGCCGCTTCCCCGTCGCCGCCCCCCGCTTCGGACGGCTCAACGACCACCGGTTCGGGCGTATCGACCGCATCGGTCGGGCCCGCTTCGAGCAACGGGTTCTTCTCGATCTCCTCGGCGATGAACCCTTCGATCTCGAGGTTCGACAGCGCAAGCAGGCGGATCGCCTGCTGCAACTGCGGCGTCATCACCAGCGATTGCGATTGGCGCAGGTCGAGGCGCGGGGCGAGGCTCATGAAATCCTCCCCGCTTGCGGGGAGGGGGACCATTCGCGCAGCGAATGGTGGAGGGGGCGGGCCGCGAGGTCGACGCCCGCGGCGCCCCCCCTCCACCAGCCTTCGGCTGGTCCCCCTCCCCGTTCCGGGGAGGATGTGTGCAGCGTGCCCGCCATCGTTTTACAGCTCGAAGCCCTCGCCCAGATACAACCGCCGGACATTCTCATCGGCCACCAGCGCCTGCGGGCTGCCGGTGAACAGCACCCGGCCGTCGTAGATGATGTACGCGCGATCGACGATGTCGAGCGTCTCACGCACATTGTGGTCAGTGATCAGCACGCCGATGCCGCGGCCCTTCAGCGTCTTCACCAGGTCGCGGATATCGCTGATCGAAATGGGGTCGATGCCTGCAAACGGTTCGTCGAGCAGCATGATCGTCGGTTCCGCCGCCAGCGCACGCGCGATTTCCGCGCGGCGGCGCTCACCGCCCGACAACGCCATCGCCGGAGCATCGCGCAGCCGGGTCAGGCCGAACTCGTCGAGCAGCTTGTCGAGCTTCGCCTGACGCGCCGCCTTGTCCGGCTCGGCCAGTTCCAGCACCGCGAGAATGTTCTTCTCCACCGACAGCCCGCGAAAGATCGAGGTTTCCTGCGGCAGATAACCGAGACCCAGGATCGCGCGGCGATACATCGGCAGCCCGGTGATATCCTCGCCATCCAGCATGATGCGGCCCGAATCGGGCTTCACCAGGCCCATCACCGAATAGAAGCACGTCGTCTTGCCCGCGCCATTCGGTCCCAGCAGACCGATCACTTCGCCATGGCCGACCGTCAGCGACACGTCGGTCAGCACGGTACGCTTGTCGTACGCCTTGGCGATCGACACGACCGACAGGCCGTTCGCGGTTTCGACCGGCACGACGGGGGCGGGGGACAGGGTTGCGGCCTCGGTCATCGATGCTCCTGCTCGCACGATAGGATTACCGGACGCTTATCACGCCCGGAGTTGGCAGGATTCCTGCATGAAACATCGCGCCGAGGAAAGTGCGAAAGCGGCGAACTGCCCGGCCGGTGCCGCTTACTGGTCGCGCTTGGGGACCGAGAAACGCCCCGTGACGCGCCCGCCCTGGCGGATGACGCTGCCGTCGGGCGCCTTCGTGGTGCCGACCGAGGATCCGTCGATGGTCGCGCGCCCCGAATCGAGGTTGATCGTCAACCGTCCGCCGCTGACCGTGTTGCCGGCCCCTTCGACCAGCGTCACGCCGCCCAGCATCATGATGAGCCGCCGGTTGAGGTCGTACACCGCATATTGCGATTTCGCGCGCTGGTTCGGCCGGGTCACGGTTACGCCGCCCGATGCGTCCAGCCGCGACACCTGCGGCGATCCTTCGGTGATCTGCCCGGTATAGGCGACCGTCATCCGCTGGGCCTCCAGCGTCATGTTGGCCTGTCGGACGTTGACGCCGCCCGACAGGATGGCGCGATTGGCGCGGTCCTGCAGTTCGATCGTGCCGGCGTTGAAATCGATCGGCGCGTTAGAGTTGTGACGCACTTGCGCGGCCGCGGACGTCGCGAGCAGGCTAAGGGCGAAAAGGGCGAGGGATACGCGCATGATCAGCGCCTATTCGCGCCCTTGGGCACGATCCGCAAGCGGGCATTTCCTTCCAACCGCACGACGCGTCCCTCCAGATCGGCCGACAGGCGATTGGCGCTGAACGTGCCCATCGGCGTATTGCCCTGCACCGCCCCGTCGCTCTGCAACTTGCGGGTCTTCAGATCGACCGTCGCACCCGTCGTCCCCAGCCGATAGCCGTCGGCCGCGCTGAAGGCGATCGGTCCGTCGATCTTCACCTGTTCGCTCCGCATGTCGTACAGGCCGCTGGGCGCGGTAATCCTGGCCGGACCCTCGCGCATTTCCAACCCGGCATTCAGCTTGTCGAGCTGCACGATCGGTTCGGCCGAGCTGCGCTGGATGGCGGACGCGGCGTCGAGCGTGAACGCCTGGCCCTTCGCATCCTGACCGCGATATTTCGCCGCCTCAAGCTTCATGCGTTCCTGCGCCACGTCGACCTTGTTCTTGTCGAGCACGAAGCTAACGTCACCGCCCATGAACAACGGCGCCATGACCAGGAACGCGGCAAGCACGCCGATGCCGACGGGCAGCGCGAACTGCAGCAACGCCACGAACTTGTCGTGGCTGCTGCCCGGCACCGCCCAGCGCTGGCGCGCGGTCCTCTCGGCGTTGGCGGCTCGCGACATCAGCCGCAAGCCATCGACAGGATCGAGGCGGCGCGATCAGGCATGCGCGAAGATATCGGTTTCGGGCCAGCCCGCCAGATCGAGTTCGGCGCGGTGCGGCAGGAAGTCGAAACAGGCTTGAGCGATCTGCATCCGCCCTTCACGCTCCAACCGTCGGTCGAGTTCCACCTTCATGCGGTGCAGATAGCGGACGTCCGACGCTGCATATTCCTTTTGCGCGTCGCTCAGTTCCGGTGCGCCCCAGTCGGACGACTGCTGCGCCTTCGACAACTCCTGCCCCAACAGTTCGCGAACCAGTTCCTTCAACCCGTGACGGTCGGTGTAGGTGCGGATCAAGCGCGAGGCGATCTTGGTGCAATAGACGGGTGCGGCAACGACGCCCAGGTAATGGCGGATCGCGGCGATATCGAACCGGCCGAAATGATAGAGTTTCAGCCGCGCCGGGTCGGCCAGCACCGCCTTAAGGTTCGGCGCGGCATAATCGCTGGTCGGCGAAAACCGCACGAGATGTTCGTCCGGACCGCCGTCCGACAGCTGGACGACGCACAGCCGGTCGCGCGGCGTGATCAGCCCCATCGTCTCGGTATCGACCGCGATCGATGCGCCGGGCGCGAACAGGTCGGCGGGAATGTCTTCTTCGTGCAGGTAAACGGCCATAGCGCGGCACATAGGGGGCGAAGGCTGAACGCTCAATAACGAAGCGGGCGGTCACGTCGAACAACGTTCGACGCTGACACGCCACGGCGGCCGGCGCGCAGTTCCGGGCGTCCGACGAAGCGGCTTTGCCGCGTCGCGTTACTTGGAGCCCGCCCCCGTCTTCGCCCGACGCCGCCGCGCAAAGATATTGAGCATCTCGACGCCCGCCGAAAACGCCATCGCGGTATAGATATACCCTTTGGGCACGTGCGCGCCGAACCCTTCGGCGATCAGGACCATGCCGATCATCAGCAGGAATCCGAGCGCGAGCATCACGACGGTCGGATTGCGGTTGATGAAGTTGGCCAGCGGGTCGGCAGCGACCAGCATCGTGACGACGGCGACGATGACCGCCACGTACATGATCGCGACATATTCGGTCATGCCGACCGCGGTCAGGATCGAATCGATCGAAAACACCATGTCGAGCAGCAGGATCTGCACGATGGCCGATCCGAACCCGATCGCGACCTTGCCGCCCTTGTCCAGCGTCTCGCCGGTATCCTCATGATCGATCGTGTGGTGGATTTCCTTCGTCGCCTTCCACATTAGGAACAGCCCACCGGCGATCAGGATGATGTCCCGCCACGAAAACGCGGTGTCGTACAGCACCTGCCCCTTCGCATCGGTCGCCGACCAGCCGAGATCGAACACCGGCGCGGTCAGCCCGACGATCCACGCGATCATCGACAGCAACGC
>DASTEN010000491.1:0-4162 GCA_035709645.1 Sphingomonas sp. | reverse complement strand
TGACGGTCGTTGCCGACGCCGCTGTCCGCCGCACCGTCCGCGCGGTGGTGACGGCTCCCGATGGCCGCCAGATCCCGGTCGAACGCGAGGTCGCGCTGGCGCCCGGTGAGAACCGCGTGACGCTGCCGGTGACGATCGCTCAGCCGCAGCGCTGGCAGCCGGTCGGCTATGGCGCGCAAGCCATGTACCGCATCGCCGCCGACCTGGGTGGCGACGACACGGCCGAGCGTCGCTTCGGCCTGCGAACTGTCGATCTAATCCGGGACAAGGGCAGCTTCGGTTTCAGAATCAACGGGACAGAGATCTTCGCCAAGGGCGCGAACCTGATCCCGTTCGACAATTTCCCGTCGCGCGTGACGCCCCAGCAGATCCGCACCGTCCTGCAGGGCGCGCGCGACGCCAACATGAACATGATCCGCGTGTGGGGCGGAGGCTATTATCTCGACGACGCATTCTACGACATCGCCGACGAGATGGGGCTGATGGTGTGGCAGGACTTCATGTTCGGCGGCGCGGTGACGCCCCCCGATGCGGCGTTCCGCCACAGCGTCGCGGCCGAAGCCGAGGAACAGGTCGCGCGGCTGCAATCGCACCCATCGGTTGTTGTCTGGGCGGGCAACAACGAAGTCCTGTCGGGCTGGGAGAACTGGTCCGATCGCAAGGCGTTCAAGAAGGCGGTGGGGCCGGACGAGCAGGAGCGGATCGGCGTCGGCATGGCCGTGCTGTTCGACCGCGTGTTGCGGGACGCCGTCACCCGCATGTCGCCGGGCACGCCCTATTGGCCGGGCTCGCCCTCGACCGATTACGAAGGCCCAACCGATACCGATCGCGACGGCGACCGGCATTTCTGGGACGTCTGGTCGGGATCGAAGCCGGTCGAGCGCTATCTGGAAACCTGCCCGCGCTTCATGAGCGAATATGGCTTCCAGGCGATGCCGGTGATGGCGACGATCCGCCAGTTCGCCGGCGCGGGCGAGTTGAAGCCCGACAGCCCGGTGATGAAGGCGCACCAGAAATTCCTGGCCGGGGAGGGCAATGCCCGCCTCGAACACTACCTGCGCGAACGGCTGCGTCCGGCAAAGGACTTCGCCGATTTCGTGTATCTGACGCAGGTCAATCAGGCGCAGGCGATCGGCATGGCCGCGCGCCACCACCGCGCGTGCCGGCCGGTGACATTGGGGTCGCTCTACTGGCAGCTCAACGACACATGGCCCGCGATCAGCTGGTCGAGCATCGACTGGTATGGCCGGTGGAAGCTGCTGAATTTCGAAGCGAAACGGTTTTTCGCCAATCAGGCGATCGTCGCCGAGCATAAGGGCGGCGCGACGCATGTGGCCGTCGTGTCGGATGCGACGACGCCGATGCCTGCGACGTGGCGGCTGAGCGTGCGCGACATGGCCGGCCAGATCCTGTCTACGCGCGAGGATGCCGTGACGCTCGCGCCGCTGTCGGCGACCGAAGTCGCGCGGATCGACGATGCCGCGCTGTTCACGACCGCGCCAGCCAATGCCAGCTATGCCGTGGCCGAGCTGATGGTCGCCGGGGCGCCGGTCAGCCGGACGATCGTCGAGCGCGCGCTGCCTAGGGACATGGCCTATCCCGACCCGCAGCTGACCGCGACCTGGACAGACAAACGCGTGACGGTGCGCGCGGGCGCGCTGGCGCGGGCGGTGATGCTCGATTTCGGTGGGGTGGTCGCTCAGCCTTCCGATAACGGCTTCGACCTGCTGCCGGGCGAAAGCGTGACCGTGGAGGTGGCATCGGATGCCTCCGCTGCCGTGCTGGCAAAGGCGCTGACACTCCGGAGTCTCAATCGATGATCCTGCCGCTGCTGCTTCAGGTCGCCGACCCGGTCGGCGCCGCGATGGCGACGATGACGCTGGAGGAAAAGGCCGCGCAGCTTCAGTCGAGCGCGCCCGCCGATACGGCGGCCGGGCTGCCGGCGTATGATTGGTGGAACGAAGGGCTGCACGGCTTGGCGCGAAGCGGACCGTCGACCGTCTTTCCGCAGGCGGTCGGCATGGCGGCGACATGGGACACCGCGCTCGTCCAGCGGATCGGCGATGTCGTCGCGACCGAAGCGCGGGCGAAGTTCAACCGCAAGCCGGTGGGGGCGGATCGCCGCATCTATGAAGGGCTGACGATCTGGTCGCCCAACATCAATATCTTTCGCGACCCGCGCTGGGGCCGCGGGCAGGAAACATACGGCGAGGACCCCTATCTGACCGGCCGGATCGGCACCGCCTTCGTCCGCGGCCTGCAAGGACCTGATCCCGCCCACCCCAAGGTCATCGCCACCCCGAAGCATCTGGCGGTCCACAGCGGTCCCGAAGCCGGGCGCGATGGCTTCGGCGTCATGCCCTCGCCGCGCGACATGGAGGCGACGTACCTGCCAGCGTTCCGCAGGACGGTGACCGAGGGCGGCGCACGTTCGCTGATGTGCGCGTATAATTCGATCCACGGCGTGCCCGCGTGTGCGGCGTCCGGATTGCTGGTCGACCGGTTGCGCAAGGACTGGGGCTTTCGCGGGTTCACCGTGTCGGATTGCGACGCGGTGTCCAATATCCACCTGTTTCAGCATTACCGGCTCGATGCCGCGGGGGCTGCGGCCGCGGCGGTGCGCGGCGGCAACGACCTGAATTGCGGCACGGCCTACGGCGCATTGCCCGCCGCGGTGAAACGGGGTCTGATCACCGAAGCCGAGATCGACGCTGCGCTGCGCCGGGTGCTGACCGCACGGCGCGATCTTGGCATCGCCTTCGGCGCGACCTCGCCCTGGGCGCGCATCCGTGGCGATCAGGTGGCGACGCCGGCGCACGCCGCGCTGGCGCTGGAGGCGGCGCGCAAGAGCATCGTGCTGCTGAAGAACGACGCTGACCGCCTGCCGCTCAAGGCCGGCGCGCGGATCGCGGTGATCGGCGCGAATGCCGACGATCTGGGCGTGCTCCAGGGCAATTACCACGGCACTGCGGTCGCACCGGTCACGCCGCTGGAGGGCTTGCGAAAGCGGTTCGCGGTGACCTTCGCGCAAGGCTCGGTCCTGGCCGATGGTGCGCCGGTGGTGGTCCCCGAAACCGCCTTCCGCGACCTGACAGTCGAATACGCGACCGGCGGCAGGACCCTCGCGCGCCGGGCCGAACGCCGGATCGACCACGACTTCAACCGCGCCGCCCCGTTGCCGGAGTTGCCAGCGGAGGGGCCGTTCGCGGTGCGCTGGACCGGAGGGTTCGTGCCGCCCGCCGCCGGCACCTATGCGCTGGCGATCGACGTCCCGGCGTGCTGGAAATATTGCAAGTCGCACGACACCGTGCGCCTATGGATCGACGGCAAGCCGCTCGCCGATGGCGAGGTGAAGAAGGGCCGGGTCGAGGTCACCGTCCAGAGCGACGGCCGTCCGGTGCCGTTCCGGCTGGAACTCGATCACACATCCGAAGACGAAGGCATTCGCCTGCTCTGGACGCCGCCGGCCGATCCGCTGATCGCGCAAGCCGTGGCAGCCGCCCGGGCGGCGGACGTCGCGGTCGTCTTCGCCGGTCTGTCACCCGATCTGGAAGGAGAGGCCTTGCAGGTCCAGGTGCCGGGCTTCGTCGGCGGCGACCGCACCGATATCGGCCTTCCGCAAGCGCAGCTGCGCCTGCTCGAGGCCGTCCGCGCCACCGGCAAGCCGGTCGTGCTGGTGCTGGCGAGCGGCAGTGCGGTGGCGGTCGACCCGACGCTTGCGGACGCGATCCTGACGATGTGGTACCCGGGCGAAGCGGGTGGCACCGCGCTCGCCGACACGCTGGCGGGCCTCAGCAACCCCGGCGGCCGCCTGCCGGTGACGTTCTACAAGACGACGACCGATCTGCCGGCCTTCGTCGACTATGGCATGAAGGAGCGGACCTACCGGTATTTCAGCGGTGTGCCGCTGTGGGGGTTCGGCCATGGCCTGAGCTATACCCGCTTCGGCTATGATCGCGCCCGTGCATCGGGCGACGCGGCGACGGGCATCGTGGTCACTGCACGCGTCGCCAACACCGGCGCGCGCTCAGGCGACGAGGTCGTGCAGGCCTATGTCGTTCCACCCGACAGCGGGGAGCGGCCCAACCTGACCGATCCGGGCCTGCGCCACCAGCTGGCCGGCTTCACCCGCACGACGCGTGGCCCGGGCGCGTCGAGCGAT
>DASTEN010000490.1:0-6137 GCA_035709645.1 Sphingomonas sp. | reverse complement strand
ATCAAGGTCACGCAGAAAGGCGTAGACATGCGCCTTGGCCTTGACGTGGCAGCCATGGCATTCAAGCGACAGGTCGATCAGATCGTTCTGATCGCTGGCGATGGCGATTTCGTCCCGGCGGCCAAGCTTGCGCGGCGGGAGGGCATCGACGTCGTCCTCGACCCTATGGGCGGGAAGGCTGCCCGCGATCTCCTCGACCATGTCGATGGTGTTCGCCAATGTAGAATGATTAAGCCCCCTCAGAACGTGAACTGGCAGTTATCATGACCCCCACCATGTCCATCCCCGGACATATCGATCCCGTGCCCGTCCCCCGTCCGCTGCCCATGCGCAGCGATGGGCGGATCGATCTTCTCGGGCTGTCGCGCGACGATCTCAGGATGGCGCTGGAAACCGCGCAGCTGGAGCCGCGCCAGGCAAAGCTGCGCGCCAAGCAGTTGTGGCACTGGATCTACAACCGCGGCGTCACCGATTTCGATCTGATGACCGACATCTCGAAGCAGCTTCGCCCGTGGCTGGCGCAGCGCTTCGTCATCTCGCGTCCCGAAGTCGTTACGGCTCAGGTCAGCAGCGACGGCACGCGCAAATGGCTGCTGCGCTCCGACGACGGGCAGGATTACGAAGCGGTCTTCATCCCCGACGCCGACCGCGGCACGCTGTGCGTGTCGAGTCAGGTCGGCTGCACGCTCAACTGCCGCTTCTGCCATACCGGCACGATGCGGCTGGTCCGCAACCTGACGCCCGCCGAGATCGTCGGCCAGGTCATGCTCGCGCGCGATGCGCTGGGCGAATGGCCGAGCCAGCCCGAGGGCCGCATGCTCACCAACATCGTCATGATGGGCATGGGCGAGCCGCTGTACAATTTCGACAACGTCCGCGACGCGCTGAAGCTGGTCATGGACGGCGACGGCTTGGCGCTCAGCAAGCGGCGCATTACCCTGTCGACCAGCGGCGTCGTGCCCTTGATGGCACGCGCGGGCGAGGAAATCGGCGTGAACCTGGCCGTGTCGCTCCACGCGGTGACGAAGGACGTGCGCGACGAACTGGTGCCGCTGAACAAGAAATACGGGATCGAGCAGTTGCTTCAGGCCTGCGCCGACTATCCCGGCGCCAACAACGCGCGGCGCATCACGTTCGAATATGTGATGATCAAGGACAAGAACGACAGCGACGAAGAGGCGCACGAACTCGTCCGTCTGCTCAAGCAGTACAAGCTGCCGGCGAAGGTCAACCTGATCCCGTTCAACCCGTGGCCCGGATCGGACTATGAAACCTCGACGCCGGAACGGGTGCGGTCGTTCTCGAACATCGTGTTCGAAGGCGGCATTTCGGCCCCCGTCCGCACGCCGCGCGGCCGCGACATCGACGCGGCCTGCGGTCAGCTTAAGACCAGCGCCGAACGCAAGAGCCGGGCGGAACTCGACCGGCTGGCGGAGGAAAAGCAGGCGGCGCTCGGCTGACGCGTCGCGCCGCGCCGCGGCCCGCCGCGATCGGCGGGTATCGTCGGGCCAAACGGGGTTTGACGCAAACCGGTCGCTGCGTAAGGGCAGGCCATGCCCGATCTCGCTCAATTCGCCCTCCCCTTCGTCGCCGGGTGCGTGGGCGGCGCGATGAATGCGTTGGCGGGGGGCGGGTCGTTCGCGACGCTTCCGTCGCTGATCGCAATGGGGTTGCCGGCGAAAATCGCCAACGCGACGTCCAACATCGCGATGTTGCCGGGCGCCGGAGCCAGCGCGCTGACGTTCCGCAAGGAACTGACGTCGGTCGGCGGGGTCGGTTGGCGTACGCTGGCGCTGATCACCTTCGTCGGCGGCCTGGCCGGCAGCCTGCTGCTGGTCGTGACGCCCAGCCGGGCGTTCGACCTGATCGTGCCCTGGCTGCTGCTGTTCGCCTTCCTGGTCATGATCTTCGGCACGCGCGCATCGGCGTGGTTGCACGCCCGCGTCACGATCGGGCCCAGGACGCTGGTCGCGGCACAGGCGATGCTCGGCACCTACGGCGGCTATTTCGGCGGCGGCGTGGGATTGATCACGACCGCGGTCTACGGCCTGCTCGCGAACGTCACGCCGCGCGCGCTGTTCGCCCAGCGCACGCTGATGCTGGCGGTCGCCAATCTCGCCGCCGCATTCATCTTCATATGGTTCGACATGATCCACTGGCAGGCGGCGGTGCCGATGCTGACCGGGGGTATCGTGGGCGGCTGGCTGGGCGCAGTGGTCGGCAAGTCCCTGTCGCCACTTGCCGTGCGCATCTGGACGCTGGGCGTTACGGGCGCGACGACCGCGGTCTTTTTCTGGCGGGCGTTCGGCTGAGAATGACGCGACAGCGACGCATCGCTGCCCTGTCGGGCGAGGCGGGCCTGCGCGAAATCATTTTCCTACACGCCGCCGATCTGCTTCACCGGTCGGACAGCCGATCACGCGTCCAAAAGTGACAAAAGTGACAAAGGTGACGAAGGCTGACGAATTGACGGCGTTACCGTAACTTTTGACGGAGCGCTTACAGGAGAACGGGCGTTTCGAAGCCGATGACAACCGCACCCTCCCCAACCGTTCCGCCGGCCGGCCGCTTCATCCGCCGCCACGCGCTGACGACCCGGCTGTGGCATTGGGTGACCGCGATCAGCGTCATCGTCCTGCTGGGTAGCGGGTTGATGATCCTGAACGCCCATCCGCACCTGTATTGGGGCCGGTATGGCGCGAATTTCGATCCCGCCTGGTTCCACGTCGGCTGGGTGTTCGAAGGTGGGCGCGTGCCTGGTTGGCTGACGATCCCGGAAAGCTACAACCTGGCGCTGGCGCGGCGTTGGCACCTGGCGTTTGCGCTGGTGTTGGGCTTCGCGCTGCTGGCGTTCATGATCGTCAGCCTGATCAACCGCCACTTCCAGCGCGACCTGCGCGTGCGGGCACGCGACCTGTCACCCGCGACGCTGGCGCACGACCTGCGCGACCATCTTGCGCTGCGGTTCCACGACCCGGCCGATCCGCGGGCGTACAACATCTTCCAGAAATTGAGCTACGTCGGCGTGATCTTCATCGCGCTGCCGGGGCTGATCCTGACCGGGCTGGCGATGTCGCCCGGGATGGACGCCGCCTGGCCGTGGCTGCTCGACATCTTCGGCGGTCGCCAATCGGCGCGGTCGATCCATTTCATCCTGATGATCGCGATCGCCCTTTTCATCATCGTCCATCTGGCGCTTGTCGTGCTGGCGGGCGTGTGGAACGAAGTGCGGTCGATGATCACCGGCACATGGCGGATACCCGAATGATCCTGACCCGCAGACAGGCGCTGGTGACGGCGGCGGGCGGGCTGCTCGCCGGATGCGACCGCGTCGCGTCGAGCGATGTCGGCCAGCGCGTGCTGTATTCGGCCGAGGATGGGCACCGCGTTCTTCAACGCGCCCTGACCGATCGCACCGCGCTCGCCCCCGAATTTCGCGCCGATCAACGCTCGCCCATCTTTCGCGCCAACGGAACCAAGAACCCCAACACGCCCGATTACAACGCATCGGCCGCCAATCGCTTCGCCGACTGGCGCGTGCGGATCGACGGGCTGGTCCAGCGCCCGCTGGACCTGTCGATCGCCGATCTGCGGGCGATGCCGGCGCGGACGCAGATCACCCGGCACGATTGTGTCGAGGGCTGGAGCGCGATCGGAAAATGGACCGGGCCGCGACTGAAACCGATCCTGGACTATGCCGGGCTGCGCGACGATGCCCGCTACCTGGTCTTCCACTGCGCCGACCGGCTGGGCGGGCGCCCCTATTACGAATCGATCGACCTGATCGACGCCTTTCACCCGCAGACCATTCTGGCGTGGATGCTGAACGACCGCGTCCTCGGCATCCCCAATGGCGCCCCGGTGCGGCTGCGGGTCGAACGGCAGTTGGGCTACAAACACGCGAAATATATCCAGCGGATCGAGGCGGTGGCGTCGCTCGACCCGGTCTTCGACGGCAAGGGCGGCTATTGGGAAGACGTCGCCGGGTACGAATGGTACGCAGGGATTTGATCTACGCCGTCATTGCCGCAAAGGTGGGAGTGACGTCCGGCTGACCGTCGTGGGCCTCGCGAAGCCCAGCGACGATCGATCCCCGCCTCTGCGGGGATGACGACATCTTGGAGATTGACCGCATGCGCCTCCGCTCGCTGCTCTTCGTTCCCGGCGACCGGCCCGACCGGATGGAAAAGGCGCTGGCGTGCGGCGCCGATGCCCTGATCCTGGACCTGGAAGATGCCGTCGCCGCCGGGGCAAAGGACGCTGCCCGCCGCGCGGTCGCCGATTTCCTCGCCCGCAGCGCCCGCGACGTTGCGCTGTTCGTGCGGATCAACCCGCTCGACGGCGGCCTGGCCGATGCCGACCTGGATGCGGTCGCCGCCGCCCGTCCCGACGGCTGGGTCCTGCCCAAGGCGGAAGGCAGCGCGTCGGTGCTGGATCTGGATGCGCGGCTGGCCGACCGCGGCGACCGCACCGCCCCCATCCTGCCGATCGCCACCGAAACGCCGCGCGCGATCTTCCAGCTCGGCACCTATGCCGATGCCCCCGCCCGCCTGGCCGGGCTGACCTGGGGTGCGGAGGATCTGCCCGCCGCGATCGGCGCGGAATCGAGCCGGGAAGACGACGGCAGCTACACCGCCCCCTACCACATGGCCCGCGCCCTGACCCTGTTCGGCGCCGCCGCCGCCGGGGTGGCGCCGATCGAAACGGTCTATCCCGGCTTTCGCGATACCGCCGGCCTCGATCTGTATGCGCGCCGCGCCGCCCGCGACGGCTTCACCGGCATGATGGCGATTCACCCCGCGCAGGTGCCCGTCATCAACGCCGCCTTCACGCCCGGCGAACAGGCGATCGCCAAGGCGCAGGCGATCGTCGACGCGTTTGCCGCCAATCCCGGCGCCGGTGCGCTCAGCGTCGACGGCCGGATGGTCGATGCCCCCCACCTTCGCCAGGCGCATGCCCTGCTCGCCCGCGTGCCGTGAGCGGGGTTTTCCGTTGCCGATCGATACGGTAACGCATCGGTCATGGCGCTGATCGATGCTTTCTTCGCCCAAGCATTTCGCCGCGGCGAACTCACCGTGATCCACCCGAACGGGCGCAGCCGCACCTTCGGCGACCCCGATCCCGACTTTCCACCGGTCACGATCCGCCTGGCCAAGGGCGCCGCGCTTCGGATCCTGCGCGACCCGGCGGTCGGGGCAGCCGAAGCGTTCATGGATGGCGCTTTGACGATCGAGCGCGGCGACATCCGCGGCTTGTTGTCGATGGCGACCGCCAGCAACATGTGGGAACGCGGTAGCCCGGCGCTGGCGGGCACCGCGCTCGGTCGTGCCCTGACCGCCCTGCGCTTTCGGCTCGACCGGGCGAACATGGCGCGGCGGGCGAAGAAGAACGTGGCGCACCATTACGATCTGTCCGACCGGCTGTACGATCTGTTCCTGGACGCCGACCGGCAATATTCCTGCGCCTATTTCACCGATCCGTCGAACAGCTTGGAACAGGCGCAGAGCGACAAGAAGGCGCACATCGTCGCGAAGCTGGCGATACGGCCCGGCATGCGCGTGCTCGACATCGGCTGCGGCTGGGGCGGCATGGCGCTGTACATTCATGCCAAAACCGGCGCAGACGTGACGGGCATCACGCTGAGCGAGGAGCAGCTGAAGGTCGCACGCCGCCGCGCCGCGGATGCGGGCGTTGCGGACCATGTCCGGTTCGAGCTGATCGACTATCGGCAGATGACCGGCCGGTTCGACCGGATCGTCTCGGTCGGGATGTTCGAACACGTCGGGACCAAGCATTACCGCAGCTTCTTTGCGAAATGCCGCGCGCTGCTGACCGACGATGGCGTGATGCTGATGCACACCATCGGTCGCGCCGGGGGGCCGGGCGTCACCGACACGTTCACGTCGAAATACATCTTTCCCGGCGGCTACATTCCCGCACTCAGCGAAGTCGCCCGCGGGTACGAGGGCCTGCGCATGTACTGCACCGATGTCGAGGTGCTGCGGCTGCACTACGCCCTGACGCTCGATGCCTGGTACGATCGGACGGTCGCCACGAAGGGCGCGATCGTCGCGCTGTACGACGAGCGCTTCTACCGCATGTGGACCTATTATCTTGCCGGATCGATGGTCAGCTTC
>DASTEN010000489.1:0-2782 GCA_035709645.1 Sphingomonas sp. | reverse complement strand
GATGCCGCGGCCGAGGCGCTGCTGTGCCAGACGGCGCCCGACCAGTTGCTCGTCGCGCGCTTGAAGAAGCGAAAATTGCTGCTGAAGGACGAAATGGCGCAGCTCGAGGATATGCTGATTCCGGACATTATCGCCTGAGTTGTCCGCAGTTTAGATCGTGAACAGTGCGTTAGTGGCGGCACAAGGCGAACCGGATCGGGACAGGTCGCTGGCGCGTTAACGCAAAAACAGTCTTGGCGACGCGAGTCGCCACGTGTCACCTACGGCGTTCAGGGGACAGGGAGTAACCAATGCGCGACGCGCCGCATTCGAGGATGCATCGTCGGCTGATCGATTCGCTGTATGTCGAATCGATGCTGCTGGCGGACGAGGCGCGCGGCTATTTCGACGAGGCCGGGCGCGCCGATCGCGAAACCCTGGACGCGCTGTCGCGCGTCATGTTCTCCTGCGAATCGATGAAGGTGACGACCCGCCTGATGCACGTGATCGCCTGGCTGTTGACGCAGCGCGCGGTGGCGAACGGCGAACTGCGCGTGAGCGATGCGCTGGATCCGTCACGACGGCTGGGCGATGCGCCGATCACCGATGAGGGCGCGATCACGATGTTGCCCGATACGGCGCGGATCCTGATCGGCGCCAGCATCGACCTGCACCGGCGGGTCGGTCGCTTCGACGTGGCGCAGGCGCGGCCCAGGTTGGCCGAGAGCCCGGTGCATTCGATCCAAGGCCGCCTGGCACTCGCGCTGGCGAGTTAGGACGATAGGGGGCTGGCCCACCGCCACCACGAAGGCGTGACCTGCGTGAGAGGTCCCAATGTTTCGTTCGCCAGCGAGGGGCAAGATCCTGGCGCAATCAGTTTCAGCACCTTGCCCATCGGTGGAAACCGGACCCCGGCCGTCGCCGGGGAACGGAGATGGCGTGTGCAGAGGTTCGGCGCAGGCGGGGCCGTAGACGCCGAACTCCTCGGGATTTCCGGTATTATCCAGCTGCGCGCGAGCACCAGGCGCGGTTTCGTGAGGTCTCGCCTCGGAAGGCGGCGAAGGCCGGCGGTGAAGGTCAGGACAACCCCAGCCGCGTCCGCGCCGCGACATATTCGCGCGCCAGCTTCGCGACATAGTCGCCCGCCGGGACGACCGCATCGACCGCGCCGATGCCCTGGCCCGATCCCCAGATATCGCGCCAGGCCTTAGCCTTCGATCCTTCGTTTCCGCCGAAATTCATCGTTTTCAGATCGCCTTCGGGCAGATTGTCGGGGTCGAGGCCCGCCGCCTCGATCGAGCCGCGCAGGTAATTGCCATGCACGCCGGTAAACAGGTTCGAGTAGACGATGTCGCTTGCCCGGCCGCTGACGATGCCCTGCTTGTAGCCGTCCACCGCATTCGCCTCCGCGGTCGCGATGAAGGGAGAGCCGATGTAGGCGAGATCTGCGCCCATCGCCTGCGCCGCCAGCACGGCATCTCCGGTCGCGATCGACCCCGACAGCGCCAGCGGGCCGTCGAACCACTGACGGATTTCCTGGATGATCGCGAAGGGCGACAGCCGCCCGGCATGTCCGCCCGCACCGGTCGCCACGGCAATCAGGCCATCGGCGCCCTTTTCCACCGCCTTGCGTGCGAACCGGTCGTCGATGACGTCGTGCAGCGTGATGCCGCCCCAGGCGTGGACGGCGGTGTTCAGATCCTCGCGCGCGCCCAGCGACGTGATCACGATCGGCACCTGCCATTTGGCGCAGGTCGCCAGGTCCGCCTCCAGCCTGTCGTTCGACTTGTGGACGATCTGGTTGACCGCGAACGGTGCGGCCGGCGCATCGGGATTGTCCCGGTTCCAGGCCGACAGCTCCTCGGTGATCCGGTGCAGCCATTCGTCGAGCATCGCCTGCGGCCGGGCGTTCAGCGCCGGAAAGCTGCCGACGATCCCCGCCTTGCACTGGGCGATGACCAGGTCCGGATTCGAGATGATGAACAGCGGCGAACCGATGACGGGAAGCCGCAGGCGATCGAAGAGAGCGGGAAGAGCCATGATCCGTTTTGTGCCGCAACCGAAATAGGCTGTCCAGCGGACCCGGCGTGCGCTTCGTAAGATGGCGGGCCTCGCACCATTGCGCCAACCGATCGTCGGGCGCACAGACCCGTCCATCGAATGTCTGCCCCGGAGTGTCGGAATGAAGCGCCTTGCCACTGCCCTGTTGCTGATGACCGTGTCGACGCCTGCGCTCGCGCAGGGCCAGCTGCCCAAATCGGTCGTTCCGGTCAGCTACGACATCAAGATCGAACCCGATGCCCAGGCGATGACCTTTACCGGCAGCGAGACGGTGAACGTCCGCGTGACCGCGCCGACCAGGACGATCGTCCTGAACGCCGCCGACCTGAACGTGACGCTGGCAAGCGTCGACGGCGTGCAGGTGAAGCCGATGCTCGATCCGCAGGCGCAGACGCTGACGCTGAACCTGGCCAAGCCGCTGACGGCGGGCGCGCACCGTGTCGCCTTCGTTTGGTCGGGCAAGATCAATACATCGGCCGCCGGCCTGTTTGCGATCGACTATACGAACCCGGACGGCAGCAAGGCGCGGATGCTGGCGACGCAGTTCGAAGCGCCCGACGCGCGCCGTTTCGCACCGATGTGGGACGAACCGGCGTTCAAGGCGAAGTTTACGCTGTCGGCGATCGCGCCGAAGGGGCAGACGGCGTTCTCGAACATGCCGGCGAAGGTGACGAAGCTGACCGGCGGCAAGCAGCTTTACACCTTCGCCGAAAGCCCGATCATGTCGAGCTATCTCCTGTAC
>DASTEN010000488.1:0-3541 GCA_035709645.1 Sphingomonas sp. | reverse complement strand
TCGCCCAGCACATGCTTCGCACGGGTCAGTCCGCCTTCGACGATCGCCTTGATCTCGTCGTCGATCAGTTGCGCGGTCTGATTCGACATCCGCACCGGCTGCGATGACGAGTAGCCGAGGAAGCTTTCGCCCTCGGGCTGGGCGTATTCGACCGGTCCGACCTTGTCCGACATGCCCCATTTGGTGACCATGTCCCGCGCCAGGCCGGTCGCATACTGGATGTCGCCCGACGCGCCCGACGACACCTTGTCGTAGCCGAAGATCACTTCCTCGGCCACGCGACCGCCCATCGCCACTGCCAGGTTCGCGTACATCTTGTCGCGATGATAGCTGTACGAATCGCGTTCCGGCAGGCGCATCACCATGCCCAGCGCGCGGCCGCGCGGGATGATCGTCGCCTTGTGGATCGGGTCGCTCGCCGGTTCGTGGATGCTGACGATCGCGTGGCCCGCCTCGTGATAGGCGGTCATGCGCTTTTCGTCGTCGGTCATGACCATGGAACGTCGCTCGGCGCCCATCATGACCTTGTCCTTGGCCTCCTCGAACTCCTGCATCGCGACCAGCCGCTTGCCCTTGCGCGCGGCCATCAGCGCGGCCTCGTTGACCAGGTGGGCGAGATCGGCGCCCGAGAAGCCCGGCGTGCCGCGCGCGATGACGCGCGCATCGACGTCGGGGGCCAGCGGCACCTTCTTCATATGCACTTCGAGGATCTTGATGCGGCCCTCGATATCCGGGCGCGGCACGACGACCTGGCGGTCGAAACGGCCCGGACGCAGCAGCGCGGGATCGAGCACGTCTGGGCGGTTGGTCGCCGCGACGATGATGATGCCCTCGTTCGCCTCGAACCCGTCCATTTCGACCAGCAGCTGGTTCAGCGTCTGCTCGCGCTCGTCGTTGCCGTTGCCCAGACCCGCACCACGGTGGCGACCGACCGCGTCGATTTCGTCGATGAAGACGATGCACGGCGCCGACTTCTTGGCCTGTTCGAACATGTCGCGGACACGGCTCGCGCCGACGCCGACGAACATCTCGACGAAGTCCGAGCCCGAGATGGTGAAGAACGGCACGCCCGCTTCACCCGCGATCGCGCGGGCCAGCAACGTCTTGCCGGTGCCGGGCGAGCCGACCAGCAGCGCGCCCTTCGGGATTTTGCCGCCCAGACGCGCGAACTTCGACGGATCCTTCAGGAATTCGACGACCTCCTGCAGCTCCTCACGCGCTTCGTCGATGCCGGCGACGTCGTCGAAGGTCACGCGACCCTCCTTCTGCGTCAGCATCTTGGCGCGCGACTTGCCGAAGCCCATCGCGCCGCCAGCGCCCGAATTCTTCTGCATCTGGCGCACGACGAAGAACGCGATGCCGATGAAGAGGAGGAACGGCAGCGACTGGACCAGCAACGCGGCCCAGATCGACGAGCCTTCTTCGGCGCGCGCCGATACGGTCACGCCCTTGCCCCGCAACGTCGGCACCAGCGTGGGATCGGGCACCGGCAGCGGACGCGTGCGGAACGCATCGCCCGCGGTCGTCTTGCCGACGATTGCGTCGCGGCTGATCGCGACTTCCTTGACCGTGCCTTCGTCGACGCGATCGAGAAAGGTCGAATAGGCGATCTCGTTCGATGCGCCGACCGATCCGCGGGTGTCGAACAGCTGGACGAACAACGCCAGGGCCAGCAGAATGCCGACCCAGATCATCAGGCTCTTCATCCAGGGATTGCCGCCGCCACCGGGGGTGGGCTGCTTGTCGTTGTCGTTCATTGCGCTGTGGGCACCTTTCTACGTCCGATAAGATAGGCGTGCGCAGGTTAATGGCAATGGAACAGCGTCGATCAGTCTGATCGGCGCGGCGGGGCGGGCACGAAGCGCCAGACCGCCCCCCGGGATGACGCGAGGACGCCGGCCAGTGTCGCCTGTTCGCCGGCATCCAGCGCGGTGACCACGCCTTCGACGTTGGTCGCCGAATCGAACCGCCCTTCGCAGGTGCCGGCGGCGCGGACTTCGATGATCGCCCGGCGCACGATCCGCCGCCGAACGTCGCGCGGCAGGCCGGTCATATCCCACCCGTCGGCGCGTCGGCGCTCGGCGAAAGCCCATTCGGCCACCGCGTCGAGCGCGGCGGCCGCTTCGGCGCACGCCGCGGCGGATCGTGCGACCGCAGCCGCATCGATCGGCGCATCGGCCAGCCAGGCTCGCATCCAGGCGCGGTCGAAGCGGGGGTCGGCGTTGCTCGGATCATCGACGAACGGCAGGCCTTCCGCCTCGGCGATGGCCCGCAGCTCCGCGCGACGCCAGCCAAGCAGCGGGCGGGCAAGCGTCACGCCGCCCTCCATCCGCACCGACCGCACGCCACCAAGCCCTGTGACGCCCGATCCGCGAGCCGCGCGCATCAGGAAGGTTTCGGCCTGATCGTCGGCGTGGTGCGCGGTCAGCAGCGCCGATGCCCCGTTGGCCTTGGCCCAGTCGGTCAGCAGTGCGTAGCGCAGCACGCGCGCGTCGGCCTGGATCGACTGGGGCGTCCAGCCGCCGGGCGGGGTCAAGATGATGTGGGCGATGCCCCGTCCCGCACACCAGTCGGCGACCATCCGCGCCTCAATCGCCGATTCGGGGCGGAGGCGGTGGTCGACCGTTGCGGCGATCGTAGGGGTGGTCGCATGTGCCAGCGCCAGCAGGGCCATCGAATCGGGGCCCCCCGACACGGCGACGGCGACCGGATCGTCGGGGGTGCCGATCAGCGCGGTCAGGTCGGCGCGGAAGCGATCTGTCGAGTCGATCACCTATACCCCCCGATGCTCCCGCGCAGGCGGGAGCCTAAAGCCGCGTGCGATGTCCCGTGTGACCCTCAGCTCCCGCCTGCGCGGGAGCACATTGGGAATTCACGAACATTTCTGCGCGGCGCGGCCCTTAGCGATGTCGGCCTTCATCCCCACCGTCAGCTTGTCGCCGTACACTTCGGTCAGCTCGGTATAGACCTTGCACACGTCGGCGGCGGGCTTCTTCAGCTTCACCAGCGATTGCGCCAGGTAATAGAGGCTGTCGGGCGCGCGTTCGCCGTCGGGGAATTTCTTGTAGCTGTCGTAGAAGGCGAGGCTGGCGAGGCTGGGCTTACCCTCGTCCAGATACGACCGGCCGAGCAGGTTCTGCGCAAAGCTGGCGCGGCGGTGCTTCGGGTATTTGTCGGCGACCGCCTTCAGTTCCTTTTCCGCAGCCGCATATTGCTTCGCCTGCCACAGCCGGTAGCCATAGGTGTAGCCGTCCTCGGCCGGATCGCCGGTGTTCGGGCGCGCGATCGCAGCGGCGCCGTCGTCCGCTGCGGTTTCGGTGACGGCAGGTGTTGGGGTCGGCGTCGTCGCGGCTGGACGGGTCGGACGGACAGACGGGCGGGTCGGGGCGGTCGTCGGCGTCGTGTCGCCGGTCGCGTCGACGACCGCCGGTTCGGCCGGGCCAGTTACCAGGGCAGCGGTCGCGCGGTCCTCCAGCAATTTGATCCGCGCATCGGTCGCCTTCTTGTAGGCGGCGAATCCTTCCTCGAGCTGGCGTAGGCG
>DASTEN010000487.1:0-2493 GCA_035709645.1 Sphingomonas sp. | reverse complement strand
ATGGGTCGACGCCGCCTGCACCTTGGTCTTCACCTCGGTCGCGGCATTGGCCGAACGTTGTGCCAAGGCGCGGACTTCGGAGGCGACGACCGCAAAGCCCTTACCCGCCTCACCCGCGCGCGCCGCCTCGACGCCCGCGTTCAGCGCCAGCAAATTGGTCTGGAACGCGATGCCGTCGATCAGGGTGATGATCTCGGCGATTTCGTTGCTGGCGCGTTCGATGCCGTGCATCGCGCCGATCGCCTGCCGGACGATCGCATCGCCGCGTTCGGCCTCGGTCCGGGTGTCGGCCATCGCGCTGCTGGCACCGGTCGCCGCCCCTGCCCCCTCGCGGATCGACCGCGTCACTTCGTCGAGTGCCGAGGACGATTGCTGCAACGCCGCCGCCTCGCGCTCGGTCCGCTCGGCCAAATCCATGGCGGCTTGCGAGATTTCGTCGGAATTATGTTTGATACTGTCGACGGTGCCGCGCACCTCGCCCAGCACGCGGTTCAGGCTGGACGTGGCATTGTTGAAATCGTCCGACAGCGCCCGGAACGCGTCGGGCACATCGGCGACGCGCGCGGTCAGATCGGCCTGCGACAGGCTGCGCAAACCGCCACCGATCGCGGTCATCGCCGCCGCCCGGTCGCGATCGTCGGTCACCTTCGCCGCTGCCGTGTCGCGGAACACCAGCACCGCACGCGCCATATCGCCCAGTTCGTCGCTGCGCCCCGCCGCATCGACGGCGATGTCGTGGCGGCCATTGGCCAGATCGGCCATCGCCTGGGTCAGCGCAGTGATCGGCCGGGCAATTTGGCGGCTGAGCATCACCGACAGCGCGATGGCGAGGCCGATCAGCGCCACGCCGCCGATCGCCAGCGCGATCAGCGCGGTGGTGATCGCGCTTTCCTGCGCCGCCGTATTCGCCTCCATCGCCTCGGTCTCGGTCGCGCGCAATGCGCGCAACGGCAGGGCGACCTTGCTGACCAACACCTTCTGCTCCGCGCCGCGCACTTCCTCCTGCGCGGCGTCGCGCTCGCCCGCCTTCACTTTCGCGATCAGGCGGTCGCCCCAGTTCCTGCGCCACGCCAGCGTCTCGCGCCGCGCTTCTTCCAGCTGATCCTTTTCCGACGCGATCGTCAGCATTCCCGCCAGCGCGGCTGCCGTCTCGTCGAACTCCTGCCGCCCCTCGTCATAGGATTTCAGATAGGTCGGGTCGCCGGTCACCAGAAAGCCCCGAAACTGGCTGTTCTGGCGCAGGATCGAGGTCTCCAGCGTCAGCGCCTTCGCATAGACGTCGCGGCTGTGGTTGTTGCGCTCGGTCGACCGCGCGATCATCATGATGCTGGTCAGGAACACCAGCATGACGACTGCCGCCGACAGGATCACGGCGAGGAACGATAGCCCCAGCTTGCGTGGAATTTTCATGGGTTCAGCTCGTCCATAGCAGGCAGGAAAGGCATGTCAGAACCGCGACCGCAGCGTGATGCCATAGGTCCGCGGTTCGGCAAGATAGGAAGAGGTTACCGCATTGCCGACGCCGAAGGCGGGCGCACCGAAGCGCGTCACCTGCGACACGCTGCCCGACCCCTGGAACGGTGCGGCAAAGGCGACCTGCTGATAATCGGTGTCGAGGATATTCTGGCCCCAGAACTCGATCGCCCAACGCTGTTCGGGTCCGCGCAGGCCGATACGCGCGTTCATCAGGAAGAAGCCATCGAGCCGCTTTTCGGCAAACAGGTCCGATCCGGTATTATAGTCGCTGGTCAGGCGGCTATCGACATAGAAGAGCGCGCTGAGGTTGCGGCCGACCGGCGGGGTCCACACCGCCGAATTGGTGATGGTGTGGCGCGGCGCGTTCGACATCTGATTGCCGGGCAACAGGAACAGCGCGGCGTTCAGCGGCTCGCCCGCCTCGCTGCCGACCAGATTGTCGCGATACTGGGTGTGGGCATAGGTATAGCCGATGTTGAACGCGACATCGCGCGCCGGATAGGCGCCGGCTTCGAATTCGAAGCCCTGCGTCACCACGCCCGCGCCGACCTTGCCCGAACAGGCGCCGGTCGCCGAGTTGTTGTCGCGATCGGCACCGGCCAGCGACTGGTCGCAAGAGCTGATGTTCTGGACGATGAAGTTGGTGCCGTTGAAGGTGTTCAGCTGGAAATTGCGGAAGGCGGAGCGGAACGCGGCAAGGTTCGCGGTGAACTTGGCCGAGCTGTATTTCACGCCGATTTCCAGCGCCTGCACCGTTTCCGGGTCGAAGCGCAGATTGCGCGCCGAAGCGGCGGTCGGCGTCGCGAACACCGTCGCCGACAGGTCGGACCGGTCAAGGTTGTAGCCGCCCGCCTTGTACCCGCGTGCATAGGACGCATAGAGCAGCGTGCTCGGCACCGGCTTCCACGACAGCACGGTCGTGCCGGTCACCTGTCCTTCGCTCAGCTTGTCGCGGATCGGCACGCCGGTCAGCGCAGACGTCGAATTGCCGGTGCAGGTCAGCGTCACGATCCCGGC
>DASTEN010000486.1:0-4174 GCA_035709645.1 Sphingomonas sp. | reverse complement strand
GACCCGCTGGACAAGCCGATCCCCGACAAGCTCAGGCGCTGCCGCACCTCATCCTCGCTCATGCCCGCGAAGCTTTTCGCAAGCAGCGAATACATCGTCGACAGCGTACCGGCATCCTCGGGCGCTTCGTTCAGGCCGCCGCCGTCGACGATCAGGCCGACACGCGTGAAGGGGGTGCCGCCCCAGCGGGCGTAGGCGACGCGAATCCCGTTGGCGAGGCGGGCATGCTCGATCGTCGGAAATCGGGGGTCCTTCGGCGCGCCGACAGCGGGCAATGGCCCTCGCGATCCCGGCTGCCCGTCCGACGCCGTCACCGGCCCGGTCGCCCCCGCCACGCCGCCGGTCACGACGGTCGATCCCGACGCCTTCGGTTCCGATTTAGACGCCGGCGAACCGTCGATCCCTTCGTCGCCAGGCGGGGTGACTCGCGGCCCCGGCGTCACCGTCAGTTCCCAGCGCGGTCGATCGAGCCACTTGCGCGCCGTCGCCGCGATCGCCGCCGGGGTCAGGCCGGCGTAGAAGCGCAGATCGGCCTTCACCGCCTGGGGATCGCCCCGCATCACCGCATCCTCGCCCATCCGCGCCGCCCGGACGACCATCGATTCGAGCGAGCGGACGGTCTGATAACTGGTGTTGGCCACCCACCGAGTGACGAATTCGGGCGATGGCCCGCGCTTGAAGAAGGTCGCAAGCTCGGCATCCAGCGCGGCAGCCGCGACCTGCGGGTCGACACCGGGCATGACCGTACCGCTGATGGTGAATTCGCCGGCCTGGGCAGACGGCAGGTTCCGCGCGGAAATTCCCCGGAAAAGCCTGCGTTCGCGAACCAGATCGGTCTGGAGGGGACTGGTCGGCCCCCCGGCCAACGCCACCGCCACGCCATCCAGAGCCAGGGACGCCGGACTGTCCCTGCCGGGAACCGGCCAGGACCGCACGATCGAAACCAGCGAAACCGGTGCCGTCGTCGTCTGTCGGATCGCCCGCTCCAGCAGGACCGGCGCGGCGTCGGGACGCATATTGCGCGGTCCCGCGGGAATGGTGCCGAAATATTTGCCGACAAGGCGCTTTGCGGTAGCGACGTCGACATCGCCCGCGAGCATCAGCACCGCATTGTTCGGACCATAGTGCGCCTTGAAGAATCGCCGGACGTCGTCCAGGTCGGCCGCGTCCAGGTCCTTCATCGATCCGATCAACGAATGGCCGTAGGGATGCGACGCCGGATACAGCGCTGCCCGGCGCAGGTCCTGGACGATGGCGAGCGGATCACTCGATCCTTCGCGCTTTTCGTTCTGCACGACCCCGCGTTGTTCATCGAGCGTCGCCTGACGCAGCGCGCCGAGCAGATGCCCCATGCGGTCGCTTTCCATGAACAGCGCGCGGTCGAGCGCCTGGGTCGGGACGACTTCGTAATAATGCGTCCGATCGACGCTGGTGTTGCCGTTGACTTCGGCACCGACACTGACGAGCTTCGGCAGATAGTCGCCCGGCACGTTTTCGGACCCGTTGAACATCAGATGTTCGAACAGATGGGCAAAGCCACTTTTTCCGGCGGGTTCGTGCTTCGATCCGACGTCGTACCAGACGCCCACCCGGACGATGGGCGTACTGCGATCGGTATGCACCAAGACACGCAGGCCGTTGGACAGCGTGAAGCTGTCGACCGGTAGGCGGACCTGATCGATCATCTTCAGGATCGAACGGCGCGCCGCCGCCATATCCGCAGCCGGCAGTCGCGATGGGGAAGGCGTGACGGCGGCCGCACGATCATCCGGCCTGGGCGTCGCTCCTTCGAGCGAGGATGCCGGAACGACCGCGATCGCTGCGCCGAGCACACATCTGATGATGGACATTGACCAACGAGCTCCAGCGATTGCGATTTCGAAATTGTGACGTCGAATGTCCGGTCGGTGCGGAGGGCAGTCGACCGCAGCCAGCCTCCCTGTTCGCCACGTGCTTTCGCCCGCATCGGCGAACCAGCGATGCGGACGTCTCAGCGGTCGAGAATGGTTACGGCACCCTCGGTGCGCACGCGGACGTGATACGCGCGCTCCATCAGCTCGACGAACGCCTCCCGATCCTTCGTCTGGAACGACCCGCCGATGCGCAGGCCGGCAAGTTCGGGATCGTCGATGCGAATGGCCTTGGTGCTGTAGCGATTGAATTCCGCCACCGCTTCCGACAGCGGGGTCTTGTCGAATATGATCATGCCGTCGCGCCAGGCGGCGATCGCATCGACCCGCGACGGCGTGTCGTTGGTGATCAGCGTCGCGCGCGATCCGGCAACCGCGATGTCGCCCGTCGTGACGACGGCGCTGCGCGAGCGGGCTTCGGTCGCGGGCTCCGCATCATCGACCCTGACCCGGCCCGACAAGACCGCGACGGTTACGTTGTCGCCCGCTCGCCGGACGATGAAGCGGGTCCCAAGCACGGTGATGGTGCGGCGCCCGGCATGGACGACGAACGTCCGGTCGGGGCGATGGACGATATCGAAATAGGCTTCGCCATCGTCAAGCCAGACTTCCCGACGATCGCCCGCAGCTGTCGTCCGGAGCGTCGTCGCCGTGTTCATCTGAACGCGACTGCCATCGGCCAGCTTCAACGTCTGCGCCCCGCCCCGCGCGGTGACATATCGACGTTCGGGTGCCGCCGGGACGGGCGACACGCCATCCCCTGCGAACCAGACGCTGCCGACCATTGCGAACACCAACGTGGCAGCGATCGCCGCCAGGGCCTGCGGTCGACGCAGCGTATCGACGATCGGCCTGATCCAGCGCGTCCGACGTCGCAAGGCGGGACCGATCGGCCCCAATGCGGCGACCCGGTCGGCAGCGGCCCAGCCGTGTTCCAGACGCCAGAAGGCGGCACGATGCGCCATCGACTGGTCGATCCACGCATCGAGATCGGCGTCATCGTCGCGGGACCAGCCGGCCTCTTCGCGGCGCAGCAGCCAGCGCGCGGCCTCTTCCTCGATCGCGGCGGCGGATTTTGCCTTGGCGGTCACAGGCTGGACCTCCGGCTCAAGCGCCCGCGCGCCGAGCGCTGGATGCGACCGCTGCCGCCCAACATCGCGTCGGCCATTGCGCGCAGGCCCAGGACCAGCTGTCGCTCGATCGTGTCGGTGCCTACGCCCATGCGCTCTGCCGCTTCGCGCGTCGACAGACCTTCGACCTTGCGCAGACGCACGACCTCGCGACAGCGCGGCGGCAGGGCATCCATGCCGGCAGCGGCCCGCCGCAACGCGTCGCGCGCATCCATCTGACGATCGGTCGCCATCAGATCTGCCGGAAGTCCCATCGCCTCGACATCCGCGACCTGTTCGAACGACACCACCCGATTCCGCCGCGCTCGGTCGATAAGCTTGTGCCGCGCGATGGTGAAGATCAACCCTGCCGTGTTCTGCGGCAGCCCCTCGCTGGCTCGGTTCAACGCCTCTTCGTAGACGTCCTGACGGATGTCGACGACATCGTTGCCGCTGATCCGATCGGCGCGCAGGAATCGGGTCAGTGCCGCCTCCAGCGGCAGCACCTCGTCGCAGAACCAGCGCTGAAGTTGCGCCCTATCGATCATCACACCCCGGTTGTCGCTTGAACCCCTGCCCCGTCAGGCGAACGGACCGGGCAATGTCGTAACACGCCCAAAGCGATTATCGCAAAAACGGTGCGGATATCTTGGCGATGCCACGCAGGTCACGCGCACGTGTCGATGTTTTCGGTGACCGTGCGGTCGGTCACGGTGACGGTGCGCCCATAGCATCCGGCGCGCGAATCCCGCACCCGGATCGACACGGTCGAATTGACCTGTTCCTTCCGGACGCCATTCCGCGTCACCGAAACGCTGCGCGGCGACACGATCTGTCGGGTCTGTCGTCGGGCTTGCCGACCACCCTCGCTGACGGTCTCGTCGCGGATGAATTCCTGGTCCAGGTCGCTGCCATCCCCACGCGTCGAGCCCGGATCGATCGCGCGGCCCCACGCCAGGGGATAGCGCTCCGACACCCGGCTGCGTCGAGTCCGGCCGTTCGCCACGGTAACGGTCTGCGTGTCGATAGCGGTCACCTGGCGGGCGTCGTCGGTCATTCCTCGCGGCCACAGGCGGTTCTCGAACCGCATCGTCTGATCGATCCGCGTCGTGACCCGCCCGCGAGACCCGTCGATGTAACCTGTCACCCCGCCGG
>DASTEN010000485.1:0-2978 GCA_035709645.1 Sphingomonas sp. | reverse complement strand
AGAACGAGAAGAAGGCGCTGTTGCCGTTTCTCCTCGCAACCCCGGTCCTGTTCACGATGGGCGCGGCGCTGGCCTATTACATGGCCATCCCGATCGCGGTGCATTTCCTGCTGAGCTATCAAGGCAATCTGGGGGGCGTGCAGCAGGAGGCGATTCCGACGGTCGGCCCGTATCTGTCTTTCGTGATGCAGTTCCTGTTTGCGTTCGGCATATCGTTTCTGCTGCCGATCCTGTTGATGTTGCTGGAGCGCGCCGGAATCGTCACACGCAAGCAGCTTATCGGCGCGCGTCGGTATGCCATCGTCGGCGCGTTCGGCATCGCCGCGGTGCTGACCCCGCCCGACGTCGGGTCGCAGCTGATGCTCGCGATCCCGTTGGTCTTGCTGTACGAAATCGCGTTGATCGGCATCTGGTTTACGGAACGCAAACGGGCAAAGATCGCGGCCGAAGTCGAGGCGTGAGGTTCGGTCGAAGACCGTCAGCCGGGTGCGCCATGCCTATGCGTTGCAGTCCGGCGTAGTTGCAGACAGTCCCGGTTTCGACGCTGAAGCGAGATTAGGGGTAACTCTCCCGTAGGTCACTGATAGCGACGCGCTGATTGCTGCTGGCTACGCCTGGGCGTGGCTGAATTGTGTCGCGCTTTTGACCGTAGGGGTTGCAAGTCAACATCGACATCCGAAAAAAAGGGCCGCGATCCGACGATGGATCGCGACCCCTTCGGTATCGGCCGAATTGGCCGGCGTCTTACTTCGACTTGTCGGCCGTCTTTGCGACCGTGTCACCCGCCGAAGCGACGTCGCGGCCAACGCCTTCGACGGTGTTGCAAGCGCTTACGGCCAGGGCGCCGACGAGGGTCATCGCGGTCAGGATCTTACGCATGAAAGTCGCTCCGGAAAAGGTTGCGCACGCTCAATGATCGAGGTGCGGCTTCGTTCCCTGGCCAGTCGGAGGCGACGCTTGCGATGATCGGTGAAGCCCCAAAACGAATTTAGGCCCGAAAGCGTCACCGGGGGGGGGGAGGGGTGGACGCTTCCGGGCCTATGTCGTGGATAGCGAGAGCGGGGGGGCATAAGGTCGCTATCCGAAGAGCAGAACGGCCGTGCTGCGTCCGGGTTCCGGCCGGCTTCCAAAAAAATGCCGATGGATGTGATTATTCTCAGTCGCGGCCGATAACCGCAACTACGACCTCGAAAGCGCCGACCAGGGGGTCGTGATGCAGCTTGGTGCGAAGCTGACGGGACAGGCCCTCGATCACCCGACCGTAGCGCGTAGCAAGCAAGTCGCGCAGCGTGTCGCCTTCGACCAACGCCGGCGAATTGATTCGCAGGATCGCACGATCCTCCGATGCCGGATCGGGTTTCAGCGATATGCGGACCTGGGATGCCGGCGCGATCGTCATCGCCAGTTCGACCAGTTCGGTCGTCAGGAACGCCACCGCGACCGCCGCGTCCTGATTGACGTAATAGGGTTCGATATCGAGTACCAGTGAGGGGCGCCCGCCGCCCTCCGGCGCGGTGGCGCGCAGGTTCGCCGACAGTTCGCCAAGCACCGACCGCAGACCCAGCCCGCGGTTGATCTCCATTTCGGCGAAATGGTGCCGATGGACGACCGCGAGCGCGTCCACGCGACGCTGAATCGACGCGTAGGCAGCGCTTGCTTCCTTCGATGCAGACCCGCGGGCGTGAAAATTGATCAGGCTAGCAATAACCTGCAGGTTGTTCTTGACACGGTGGTGCACTTCGCGGGTCAGGCGGGTCTGGCGGATCAGGCCCTCGGCCAGATCGCTTTCGTGCGCCTGCACCGTCCGGCCCAGGCCGATGAACGCCTGGTCGAGTTCGCGGATCTCATGAGCCGGGACGGCGCCGATCGGAATGACGTCGAAGGAACTGCCCGGGCGATATTGCACGACGCTGGTGCGCAACCGACGCAGCGGACGGATCAGCATCCGGTCGACGACGAACCAGCCCACCCCGGCCGCGACCGCCCACATCAGCAGTGGCAGCAACATGGCGATCAGCACCGGTGACGTGATCGGCGTGCTGGCCATGGTCATGACCAGTTCCAGATCGGCCAGGCCGACCGGAACGTTCAGCGTGTCGCGGCGCGCCAGCAAAGGGCCATCCAGGCGCCGAAGCGGCAGCGTCGTCTGGTCGTCGTGCAGTTCGGCGCCATAATCCGGCACGAAGCCGCTCGGTCGGCTGACGTTGCTCAGAAAGCTTGATGGAAAGAATGCGGTCGCGCGGGCCAGCCCGTTGGAGCCGCGGACGGTCATCGTCAGCCCGCGGTCGGGGGCGATTGTGGTGGCAACCGTCTGCCCGGTCGCGCCGTCCGCCTGCGGAACGTCGCGGCCGCAACGCAGGCGCCCGGCGGCGTCGTGGATGCCGAAACTGCCTCCGGCGCCTAGATTCGGCGCGAAGACGCCGCTGACGCGCGCGCAGCTCAACGCATCATCCGGGTCACGCTCGATCGCGTCGACCGCAGACCGCAACGCCGTCATGTCGCCGACCAACTCGATCGTCAGTGTCCGCGCGGATTCGGTTGCCGCGACGCGCAGCCGGGCCTGGTTCTCGCTATCCGATATGCGCGTCGTCTGGTACGCCGCAAAGGTGATGATCAGCGCGAACGGCAACAGCGCGACGCTGAGGATCAGGAACAGTTTTGCGCCAGTGGGAAGCCGGGCGAACCGGCCGTTCGGCGCGTCGGTCTCAACCGGGGCCGGGTGTTCGAGCGAAGCGTCCGTCATCGGCGACGGACTATCCAAGCTTCTTCAGCAATTCCAGCATCTCGTCGGGAACGGTTTCCGACGCAGCGTCCTGATACACGGCGCGCAGAGCCTCGCCGACATCGCGTTCCTGTCCACCAGCCTTGCCATCCTTACGCCGAGGCGCCTTGTCGTCCGTCTTGGAAGCCACCTCGTCCCCCTGAGCGTCCCGGCGAGCGGGACGGATACGCGAACCATAAAAAATATGCCCGACACG
>DASTEN010000484.1:0-6896 GCA_035709645.1 Sphingomonas sp. | reverse complement strand
GGGGCATGGCTATAGCTGCCACGTCTGCGTGCTGCGCCCCGCCAGCCGCGGCACCGTGCGGCTGGCGGATGGCGATGTGCGGAGCGCGCCGGTGATCGACCCCGCCTTCCTGACCGCGCCCGCCGATATGGCGACGATGATGCGCGGCGTGCGGGCGATGTACCGCATCCTGGAGGCGCCGGCGATGCGCGCGCTGGGCGGGCGGGACCGCAATGCGATCGACCTTGCGGACGATCTCGCGCTGGAACGACTGATCAGAGCGCGCGCCGACACAGTCTACCATCCGGTCGGCACCGCGCGGATGGGGCCGGACCGCGATGCCGTTTGCACCCCGCGGCTGGCGGTCCGCGGCGTCGATCGGCTGTGGATCGCCGACTCATCGGTCATGCCGCGGCTGATCGGCGGCAACACCAACGCGCCTTCGATCATGATCGGCGAACGTTGCGCCGACTTCATCGCCGCGGACCTTCGCTGACGTCCGCGGCGTTGTTTCTCCTTCGAAGGAGATGACGCGATGATCGACGATCCCGAACCGACCAAAGCTCCTAAGCCCGAACAGGACGAAGGCGAGTTGGAAGCCGTCCAGGAAGAGGCCGCGCACGAGCGCGAGGATGAGGGCGGCTATCAGTAAAAAAAGGGGCCGGTAGCTTTGCAGCCACCGGCCCAGTCGTCCGCAGGAGGAACCTGGTTCAATAGTTGTAGGCGCGCTCGCCATGCTCGCCGAGGTCGAGGCCTTCGCGCTCGACATCCGGGCTGACGCGGCCGCCGGTCACTGCCTTGGCGGCGAAGAAGGCGATGGTGGTGCCGATGGCGGCCCAGACGATCGTCGTGCCGACGGCAAGCAGCTGGACGACCAGCTTTGCGCCCATGTCGTAGTCCGCCGCCCCCGGTCCGCCGAGCGACGGGGCATAGACGATGGCGGTGCCGATCGCGCCGACGATGCCGCCGACGCCGTGGATGCCGAAGGCGTCCAGGCTGTCGTCATAGCCGAGCTTGGGCTTGGCGACGGTGACCGCATAGAAGCAGACGATCGCGGCGACTGCGCCCAGCACGATCGCGCCGAACGGCCCGGCGTTGCCGGCAGCCGGCGTCACCGCGACCAGCCCGGCGATAATGCCCGAGCAGAAGCCCAGCGCCGAGCCCTTGTGCCCGTGCACCCGCTCCGCCAGCATCCAGACCAGCCCGGCGCTGGCGGTCGCCACCAGCGTGTTGATCATGGCGAGCGCCGCGGAACCGTTGGCCTCCAGCGCGGACCCGGCGTTGAAGCCGAACCAGCCCACCCACAGCAGGCCGGTACCGACCATCGTCAGCGTCAGCGAATGCGGCGCCATGCGTTCCTGCGGAAAGCCGATGCGCTTGCCGAGCAGCAGGGCGGCGACCAGCGCCGACACACCGGCGTTGATATGCACCACGGTGCCGCCGGCGAAGTCGAGCGCGCCCATGTCGAAGAACAGGCCGCCGGCCGCCCAGACCATGTGGGCAATCGGGAAATACACGATCGTCAGCCAGACGGCGGCGAACATCATGACCGCGCTGAACTTGATGCGCTCGATCACCGACCCCAGCACCAGCGCGATGGTAATCGCGGCAAAGGTCATCTGGAAGCAGACGAAGACATATTCGGGGATCTCGACCCCCTTGGTGAAGGTCGCTGCCTGCGACGCGGGCGTGATGCCGGCGAGAAACGCCTTGCCGAAGCCCGACAGGACCTTGCCGGCCGACCCGTCGAGGTTGGGCCCGAACGCCAGCGAATAGCCGTACATTACCCACAGCAGCATCGCCAGGCAGGCGACGGCGCCGATCTGCGTCATCACCGACAGCATGTTTTTGGTGCGGGCGAGGCCGCCGTAGAACAGCGCCAGGCCCGGCAGGATCATCATCAGGACGAGAACGGTGGACGTCATCATCCAGGCCGTGTCGCCCTTGTCGACGGTCGCGGCGCTGATGGCGGCGGGGGGCGCCTGCAGCGCGCCCTCCTGCGCCCAGGCCGGCAGGGCGGCGAAGACTGCGGCGCCTGCGGCCGCGAACTTGGTCGAAAGCTTCATTGCGTCCCCCCTCACAGCGCAGTCTGGTCGGTTTCGCCGGTGCGGATGCGCACCGCCTGGCCGACGTCGAGCACGAAGATCTTGCCGTCGCCGATCGCGCCGGTGTTGGCGGCCGCCTGGATCGCCTCGATCGCGCCCGGCGCGACGTCCGATGCGCAGACGACCTCTATCTTGATCTTGGGCACCATGTTGGTGCTGTATTCGGCGCCGCGGTAGATTTCGGTCTGGCCTTTCTGGCGGCCGAACCCCTTCACCTCGGTCACGGTCATCCCGGCTACGCCGATTTCGGTCAGCGCCTCGCGCACCTCGTCGAGCTTGAATGGTTTGATGATGGCGATGATCAGCTTCATGCGCGCCCCCTTCGCTGGTCCCGGGGGCAGCTTCGCAAGCGGCGTGCCAACCGCCGTCTAGAGCAAAAACAGCAAGTTTATGGCGCGCGGGCGGGGCTGACCGCTTATTTTTGTGCAGTTGCGAACGGCAATGCCCAAAAATCAGGCAGGATCGAGAAAACTCCGGGCGGCGTCGAGATCGTCTTCATCGACCATCACCCGAACCGGGATCAGCAACCAGCTGCCGTCGGCAATGCTGGCGCCGCCGTCGAAGGCGAGCGCGGGAATGCCTTCGCTTTCCAGCCGCCCGACGATGATATTCGCCAGGTTGCGATCGACGCGGGCGAGTTCGACCAGCGCCATCAGCGTGCCGCCGGAACATTGGTCCGCACGCGCCTGTGCCGTCGAGCGACACGCGGCGTCGCAACGCAGACGCCCGCCGGACACCGTCCACATGCGGTCACCCGACGTGTCGCACGCCGCGCGGGCGTCACCCCGTGCCCCCGACGGTCAGGCCGTCGACCAGCAGCGTCGGCTGGCCGACGCCGGCGGGCACGCTCTGCCCGCCCTTGCCGCACATGCCGATGCCTTCGTCGAGCGCCATGTCGTTGCCGATCCCGCGCACGCGCGTCAGGACCGACGGGCCGTCACCGATCAGCGTCGCGCCCTTGATCGGGGCACCCAGGCGGCCGTTTTCGATCCGGTACGCCTCGGTGCAGCTGAAGACGAATTTGCCCGACACGATGTCGACCTGACCGCCGCCGAACGACTTCGCGAAGATGCCGGACTTGACGCGGCTGAGCAGCTCGGCCGGATCGTCCTGGCCCCCACGCATGAAGGTGTTGGTCATCCGCGGCATGGGCGCGTGGGCGAAGCTTTCGCGACGGCCGTTGCCGGTCGGCGCGACGCCCATCAACCGCGCATTGAGACGATCCTGAATATAGCCCTTCAGGATGCCGTCCTCGATCAGGATGTTCTCCTGCGTCGGCGTGCCTTCGTCATCGATGCTCAGCGACCCGCGCCGGTCATGGATCGACCCGTCGTCGACGACCGTCACGCCCGGCGCCGCCACCCGCTCGCCTATACGACCCGAAAAGGCCGACGACCCCTTGCGATTGAAATCGCCCTCCAACCCGTGCCCGATCGCTTCGTGCAGCAGCACGCCGGGCCAGCCGGGGCCGAGCAGCACGGTGAATTCGCCCGCGGGTGCGGCGACCGAGTCGAGATTGACCAAAGCCTGCGCCAGCGCTTCGTCGATCGCGCGATTCCAGGTGGCGGGTTCGAGCAAGCGGTCGTAGGTCGTCCGCCCGCCGGTGCCGAAACTGCCCGTTTCGCGTCGTCCGTTCGCCTCCACGACGATCGTCACGTTCAGGCGTACGAGCGGGCGGACATCGGTCGCGACGAAACCATCGGCGCGGACGATCTCGACGACGCTCCACGACCCCAGCAGCGACACCGACACCTGCGCGACCCGGGGATCGCGCGCGCGGGCGGCGGCGTCGATCGTCTGGCACAGGTTCACCTTGTCGGCGAAGGGGACGAGGTCGAGCGGGTCGGCGTCGGTATACAGGTGTCGATTGGTCTTCGCCGGCGGCGCCGGGCGGGGCCCGGCCGCGGGGTCGATCAGCGCCATCGTCTCGCCCGCGCGGCGGATCGCGGCCTCCGACACCTCGTTGGCATGGGCGAACGCCGTCGTCTCGCCCGACACCGCACGCAGGCCGAAGCCGGCATGCGTGTCGTAGCTGGCGGTCTTCAGCCGCCCGTCGTCGAAGCCGAACGCCTCCGCCTTGCGATACTGAAGATAAAGCTCGCCGTCGTCCGCACGCGCCAGCGCATCGGCGGTCAGGCGTTGCGCCAGGTCGGGATCGAGGCCGGAGCGATACAGGAACTGGCGGGGGTCGGTGGGGGCGGTCATGCGGGGAATATAGGGTGTCCCCGGCGCAAGTCACCGTATCTGCGCGAACGAAAGGCTTCCGCCCGGCAGCGGACGGCACAGCTCGGCGCTGGGGATGGCCGGATCGAGCCATCGGGCCCAATCGTCACGTCCGAGCACGACTACCTGCCGGTCGTGATACGGGGCGATGTCGGGGCCGGGCGGACACGTCAGCATAGACCACGCCTCGCCCACATTGGGATCGGTGCGCCAGATGCCGGCGACGCAGAACCAGTCGTGACCGATCAGCGTGAAGGCCCATTTCGACTTGGGCCGGCGACTCTTGGCCCCCGGCTCTTTCGGTGGATCGGTGAACTCGAAGAAGCCGTCGACCGGGATCAGGCACCGGCCGCTGTCGATCCGGCGGCCGTCGGAGCGGAAATTATACACCGGTCTGCCGCCCTGCGCCGGCCAGCTCCAGCGGCGCACGACGAGTTCGGGCGTGCCATCATCCGCCCGGCGAATGATCGGCGCGCGATCGGTGATGCGAATCGATGGTTGCTCGCCGATGTTGGGCAGGCCTTCGGGGAAGACGAGCGGAATGCGCGTTTCGGCCCAATCTCGGGCGATCTCCCCGATCTGCGTCCGGCGATAGGCTTCGTTGCACATGACGAAGCCCGCGCCCGATCAGTTGCTCGCGCCTTCGGAAATGTCGGGCAGCGTCGCCTGGTCGGCACCGTCGGCCGGGCCGCCGATCAGCACGAAGCGCCGGTCGCAATAGCCGCAGTCGACATAGCCGTGCTCGTCGATCTGCAACCACACCCGCGGATGACCCAGCGCGGCGGGCAGACCATCGTGCGCGCCGTCGCAGGCGACGCGGGGCGTGGTGACGCGGGTGACTTCGGGCGGAGCGATCATGTCGCTTCCGATAGCAATCGCGTGGGCGCCCTTCAATCGGGCATGTGAAGGCGATAAGGGGCATCCATGACCGATGCCGCCATTGCGATCCGCGACCTGTGCAAGACCTACGCCGCTGCCGGGGCCGCTGCGCCAAAGCGGGCGCTGGACGGGGTGTCGTTCGACGTGCCGCGAGGGCAGATCTTCGGGCTGCTGGGGCCGAACGGCGCGGGCAAGTCGACGCTGATCAACATCCTGGCGGGGCTGGTCAACAAGACCAGCGGATCGGCCAGCATCTGGGGCTTCGACATCGACGCGCACCCGCGCAACGCCAAGGCGTCGATCGGGATCGTCAATCAGGAAATCCTGTTCGACCCGTTCTTCACGCCGGTCGAGACATTGGAGATCCAGGCCGGGCTGTACGGCGTGCCCAAGGCCAAGCGCCGGTCGATGGACCTGCTGCGCGCGGTGCGGCTGGAGGACAAGGCAAAGGCCTATGCGCGCACGCTGTCGGGGGGCATGAAGCGGCGGCTGATGGTCGCCAAGGCACTTGTCCACACGCCGCCCGTGCTGGTGCTCGACGAACCGACCGCAGGCGTCGACATCGAGCTGCGCCAGCAACTGTGGGCCTATGTCCGCGAGTTGAACGATGCCGGGACGACGGTGGTGCTGACGACGCACTATCTGGAAGAGGCCGAGGAGCTGTGCGATCGCATCGCGATCATCAACCACGGCCGCCTGGTCGCCAACGAACCGACCCGCGAACTGGTCGGGCGTGCGCAGGAAAAGGTGGTCGAGGTCACGGTCGATCGCGACATCGCCACTGTGCCGGCGGCGCGCTGTTTCGAAAAGGTCGAGACGGCGGGGCGGTTGCTGACGATCACCTATCGCAAGGACGTCGCCAACGCGGGCGACGTGCTCGCGGCGGTGCAGGCGGACGGGTACGGCATCGTCGATGTGTCGACGAAGGAGCCCGACCTGGAGGATGTGTTCCTGAGTCTGACGCGACAGGCAGCGGAGTAGCGCAGCTAATCCGCGTCGCGGCCTGTCGCTCGGCCGGCGAGCGCAGCTCGACCGACGACGCGACTTTGCCGCGGCAGGAACCTGCCGCCGATTCGGCATAAAGATTGGTGCTTCGACAAGCTCAGCACGAACGGGAGGTGGGTTAGCGCCGATGCTGCGAGAAGAACGTCCACATCGCGTCGTTGTCCGCGACCCAGCTATGCCCGCCGCCGACGGTGATCCGGCCCGCGACATCGGCCCCGTCGCGGCAGCCCGAATAGCGTTCCTCGTAGACGCCCGGCGCCACCCACCGGGTCGTCGGCGCCGCGGTGCAGCGGTTCAACTGCGCCCAACGCGTTTCCGCAGTCTGCATCGTATACTGCCAATAGCCGGCCCCGCCGCCCTCAATCGGGTTGGTCCGGTCGGCATCGCCGGCAAAGGCGATCACTGGCAGCGGTTTCAACGGTCGGCAGGTCTTCGGATCGGGCTGCGTCGGATCGTCCTTGCGCGGGTTGCCGGCGCGCAGGCCGACCACCGGCGCGATCGCGGCAAACCGGGGCGCGGCGACGCAGCCCAGCCACGACGTCATCCGCCCGCCGCCCGACAGGCCGGTCGCATAGACCCGGGTCTCGTCCGCGCAACCCTGGGCCACAAACCAGTCGATCGATCGGGCCAGATAAGCGACGTCGTCGGCATCCTCCGGGCCGGGCACACGGCCGGCGACGGTGGGTACGCCGGGGATGTTCCAGA
>DASTEN010000483.1:0-4656 GCA_035709645.1 Sphingomonas sp. | reverse complement strand
ACAGGCCGTCGATCGTGATGAAGGCCAGGCTGTCGGCGTTGATGTAGCGGGCCATCTCCTCGACGTTCATCTGGCTGGCGAGCAGCTTCGAGCGCTCCGGCGTGTCGACGCCATAGAAGCAGCTGAACTTGGTGGGCGGCGAGGCGATGCGCATGTGCACCTCCGCGGCGCCCGCCTCGCGCATCATCTGCACGATCTTCAGGCTGGTGGTGCCGCGAACGATCGAATCGTCGATCAGCACGACGCGTTTGCCCTTGATCAGGGCACGGTTGGCATTGTGCTTCAGCTTGACGCCAAGGTGCCGAACCTTGTCGCCCGGCTGAATGAAGGTGCGCCCGACATAGTGCGAGCGGATGATGCCCAGTTCGAACGGCACGCCCGACTGCTGCGCATAGCCGATCGCGGCCGGCACGCCCGAATCGGGGACCGGAATGACCAGGTCGGCATCGGACGGCGCCTCGATCGCCAGCTGCGCGCCGATGGCCTTGCGCACCGAATAGACCGAATGCTCGTCGGCGATCGAATCGGGGCGGGAGAAATACACCCATTCAAAGATGCACGGCCGCGCCGCCTGGGGGGCGAAGGGGCGGTGCGAACTGACGTCCGTGCCCTTCACGATCACCAGTTCGCCGGGTTCGACCGAACGGAGGAAGTCGGCACCGACCACATCGAGCGCGACGGTTTCCGATGCGAAGATCACGCTGTCGCCCAGCTTGCCCATCACCAGCGGGCGGATGCCCAGCGGGTCGCGACACGCGATCATGCCCTCGGGCGTCATGCAGATCAGCGAATACGCGCCCTCAAGCTGCTTCAACGCGTCGATGAACTTGTCGATCAGCGTCCGATAGCTCGACGTCGCGACCAAATGGATGATCGTTTCGGTGTCGCTGGTCGACTGAAAGATCGACCCCGACCGGATCAGATCGCGCCGCAGGCGCATCGCGTTGGAGATGTTGCCGTTGTGCGCCACCGCGAACCCGCCGCTCGCCAGTTCGGCGTACAGCGGCTGGACGTTGCGCAGCGACGTCTCGCCGGTGGTCGAATAGCGGACGTGCCCGCAGGCGGTGGTGCCGGCGAGCGAGCGGATCACGTCGTCGCGGTCGAAATTCCCCGCGACATGCCCCATCGCCCGGTGGGTGTGGAACATGCGGCCGTCCCAGCTGGTGATGCCGGCGGCCTCCTGGCCCCGGTGTTGCAGCGCATGCAGGCCCAGCGCGACGAGGGCGGCCGCCCCCTCCGCACCGGAAACGCCGAAGATGCCGCACTCTTCGCGCAGCTTGTCGTCATCGAACGGATGGGTCGTGAGCATGGGGGCCTTCGCAAAAGCGGCTGAGCGTCCGCGGGCGCCTATAGGCCCCTGTCGCGGGTTTGTCGCCCCATTGTCATGCACCCCTTGCACGGGTCGGCGCGTTTGGGCCGCGAAGAGGAGAGCGACGATGGCGACGGACCACGGACCGCAAATCAAGGACGACAAGTTGTACGACGACCTGCGCAAGGAAGGCATGTCGAAGGAAAAGGCGGCGCGCATCGCCAATGCAAAGGCCGGCGGCACGCTGAACCACGACAGCACGCATCTGGAGGATCGCACCAAGGATGCGCTATACGACGAGGCAAAGTCGATCGGCATCGATGGGCGGTCGGATATGACCAAGGCCGAACTGATCGACGCGATTCGCAATCACAAATGAGTGGCGACCGGCCTGGTTAACGCGCTGGTGAGGGTTGGCGCGGTACGCGCGGTGCCATGATCCGCCCGCGTATCGCCGCAGCCCTGATCGTCCGGGACGAAGCCCGGTGTCTGAAGCGATGCCTCGACAGCGTGACGCCGTGGGTGGACCGACTCGTCGTCGTCGATACCGGATCGACCGATGCCACCCCCGACATCGCGCGCGCCTGCGGCGCCGAGGTCTCTGATTTCGCCTGGGTCGACGACTTCGCCGCCGCCCGGAACCATGCGCTGGCACTGGCGGATGCGGATTGGACGCTGATCATCGATGCCGACGAATGGATCGAGGATGGCGGACACCGGCTGCGCGACTGGTGTGGCGGATCGAGCGGGATCGGCGTCGTCGCGGTTGACAGCCAGACCGATGGCGCCGCCGTTCAGCGCGACTGGATCAGCCGGGTCGCGCCCCGGGGCGTGCGCTTTGCCGGTCGCATCCACGAACAGATCGATACCGAACTTCCCCGCATCCGCTGCCCGCTGGTGATCGGCCACGATGGCTACCGGCCCGAATGCCTGCCGGCCAAGAGCGAGCGCAACCGACCGTTGCTGCTCCGCGCGCTGGAGGATCGACCGGACGACGGCTATCTGCTGGCCCAGCTCGGGCGCGATGCCGATGTCGGCGGCGATCCTGTCGCGGCGAACGATTGGTACGCGGCCGCTCTTGCCGCGACGCCGCCAGATGCGAACTGGCGCCACACTCTGGTCCTCGGCGCGATCTCCAGCCTTGCGGCGGTCGGGCGTCTGGACGACGCCATGACGCTGGCCGATGCCGAATTCGCGCGGTGGCAGCATTCTCCCGATTTCTTCTTCGTGCTCGGCAATCTGATGCTGGACCGTGCGGTCGCCGATCCGACGCAGGCGATCGTCGAATGGCTGCCGCTCGCGCAGGGGGCGTGGGAGAGGTGTCTGGCGATCGGTGACCAGCCGTTGCTGGATGGCAGCGTCGCGGGGCGGGGAAGCCATCTCGCGCGGCACAATCTGGCATTGATCGCGCCGATGCTGGGACAGCGCGTCGGTTGATTGCGCCGCACCGGCCGATCGCCGTAAGGGGCGTGGATGACCGACCCGCGCGAAACCGGCCCGAACCTCGACCCCAAATATGACGCCGCAGGCCTGATCACCGCGGTCGTCACCGACGCCACGACCGGCGAGGCGCTGATGGTGGCGCACATGAACGCCGACGCGCTGGCGGCCACGCTGGACAGTGGCCGGGCGACCTTCTGGTCGCGCTCGCGCGGGCGGCTCTGGACCAAGGGCGAGACATCGGGGCATTTTCTGCGCGTCGTCGAAGCGCGGATCGACTGCGATCAGGACGCCGTCTGGCTGCGCGTCGATCCGGCCGGGCCCGCCTGTCACACCGGCGCGCGAAGCTGTTTCTATCGCCGGATCGATGGCGGGCGGCTGGTCGCCGACGAATGATCGTGCGGTTCGCCACCGCGATCGTCGCGCTGACCGCGCTTGCCAGCTGTCCGCGCCACGAACCCGGCGTTCGGGCGACGTCGGCGCCGGATCTGGAAACCGCGGCGATCCTGCGCGGGCTGGTGCGGGACCCGGCCGATCGCGACATCGCAGGGCTCTATGCGCGCGACACCGACCGCGTCTGCATCGTACGGCGCGACGGCGGGTACCGGATCGGGGCGACCGTCGACTATGGCGACGGGCAGGGGTGCAGCGCGGCGGGTAGCGTATCGCGATCGGGCGCCAGCCTGCGCATCCGCTTGGGCGACGACTGTCGCTTCGACGCGTCGTTCGATGGCGACCATATCGCCTTTCCCGCAAAGCTGCCGCCGGGGTGTGCCAGCGCGTGCGTCGATCGCGCGACGATGGAAGCGCTGGATGTCGTGCGTCTGAGCGAATCCTCGGCCGAGGCCGCTACGATGCGCAGCGCAAACGGCCAGACGCCATGCGCCGGAGATTGACGTTCACGTAAAGGTAAGCTACAGGCGGCGTCATGTCGAGCGTCGCCCCAGCCATCGCGCTTGCGGCCATCCCGGAGAGACGGGACCGCCAGCATTTCACCATTTCCGACCTGTCGGGCGAGTTCGACGTGACCGCCCGCGCGCTGAGGTTCTATGAGGACGAAGGGCTGATCGCGCCCGAACGTCGGGGCCTGCAACGCATCTATTCGCAACGCGACCGCGCGCGGCTCGCCTGGATCCTGCGCGGCAAGCGCGTCGGCTTCTCGCTCGCCGAAATCCGCGAGATGATCGACCTGTACGACATCGGCGACGGCCGTCAGGTCCAGCGTCAGGTCACGCTGGAGCGCTGTCGCGATCGCATCGCGGTGCTCGAGCGGCAACGCCACGACATCGACGCCGCGATCGCCGAATTGCAGGACTTCATCGACGTCGTCGAAACCACCGTTTCCAAGCCACACAAGTCTTAAGAGAGGACGCCATGCCACAGTATACGCCCCCCGTCCGCGACACGCGCTTCGTGCTCGACGCCGTCATCGGCCTCGATCGCTACACCAACGCCGCCGGTTTCACGGCTGCCACGCCCGACACCGTGGACGCGGTGCTGGAAGAAGGCGGGCGCTTCGTTGCCGAAGTGCTGTTCCCGCTCAACCTGTCGGGCGACCAGCAGGGCTGCACGCGCCACGCCGACGGGTCGGTGACCACGCCCGAGGGCTTCAAGCAGGCCTATGCCCAGTTCGTCGAAAGCGGCTGGGGCACGCTGGCCGCACCCGAAGCGTTCGGCGGACAGGGCATGCCGCACGTCGTGTCGACCGCGTTTCAGGAATATATGATCTCCGCCAACATGGCGTTTGCCATGTACCCCGGCTTGGCGCACGGCGCGATCGCCGCGCTGGTCGCGAAGGGGTCGCCGGAACAGCAGGAGAAGTACCTGCCAAAGATGGTGTCGGGCGAATGGGGCGGCACCATGAACCTGACCGAACCGCAGTGCGGCACGGACCTGGGCCTCATCAA
>DASTEN010000482.1:0-3732 GCA_035709645.1 Sphingomonas sp. | reverse complement strand
GCGCATGCTGATTCCGTCGCTCTACGGCCTGCATGCCGATGGCCTGCTGCCGGACGGGCTGACGATCACCGGCACCGCGCGGTCGGACCATGACGACGCGGGCTTCCGCGATTTCGCCGCCGCCGCGCTCGACGAATTCCTGCCGGCCGACCGCAAGGATGCCGCCCGGATCGCGTCGTTCCTGACGCGCCTGCAATATCAGGCGTTGGATGCCTCGACGACCGAGGGCTTTCCGGCACTGGCGGAGAAGATCGGTGACGTCTCGGATGGCCTTGCCATCTTCCTGTCGACCGCGCCGTCACTGTTCGAGCCGACGATCAAGGGTCTCGAATCGGCGGGCCTGGCGGGCGAGACGGTGCGGATCAGCCTGGAAAAGCCACTTGGCCACGATCTGGCGTCGTCGTGCGAGATCAACGACGCCGTCGCCGCCGCTTTCCCGGAGGAGCGAACGTTCCGCATCGACCATTATCTGGGCAAGGAAACCGTCCAGAACATCCTGGCGCTGCGGTTCGGCAATTCGCTGTTCGAACCGGTCTGGAATGCGCGCGGGATCGACCACGTCCAGATTACCATCGCCGAGACGGTCGGGCTGGAGGATCGCGCGGGCTATTACGAGGGCGCCGGCGCGCTGCGCGACATGGTCCAGAACCATATCCTGCAACTGGTCGCCCTGATCGCGATGGAGCCGCCGGCGCGGTTCGACGGGACGTCGATCCGTGACGAAAAGGTCAAGGTCCTGCGGTCGCTGCGCCCGATCGAGCCGAAAGATGCCGGGCATCTGACCGTGACCGGTCAGTACGGCGCCGGCGCGGTGGGCGAGAGGGTGGTGAAGTCCTACGCCGACGAACTCGGCCGGACATCCGGCACCGAAACCTTTGTCGCGATCAAGGCGCATGTCGACAATTGGCGGTGGCAGGGCGTGCCCTTCTACCTGCGCACCGGCAAGCGGCTACCCGCGCGCCAGAGCGAGATCGCGATCCAGTTCAAGCCGGTCCCGCACTCGATCTTCGCCGATCGCGGTGGGCAGTTGCAGCCCAATACGTTGGTCATCCGCCTGCAGCCGGAAGAATATGTCCGCCTGCTGGTTATGGCGAAGCAGCCCGGCCTCGACCGCGACGGCATTCGCCTGCGCGAGGTTCCGCTGAACCTGAGCCTGGACACCGAATTCGCAGGCACCCGCCGCCGCATAGCCTACGAGCGGCTGCTGCTGGACCTGATCGAGGGCGACCCCACGCTGTTCGTTCGCCGCGACGAGGTCGAAGCGCAGTGGCGCTGGATCGACGGTATCCGCGCCGGCTGGGACGCCAACGACATCAAGCCCAAGCCCTATCCGAGCGGAAGCTGGGGACCGAGCGCGGGCATCGCACTGACCGAACGTGACGGAGTGACGTGGACGGAGTAAATGCTCCCTCCCCCGTCACCCCCGCGGAGGCGGGGGTAAATTGCCGCTGAACATCGTGAGACTCACTTCGTTCAGCCAGAATTGATCCCCGCCTTCGCGGGGATGACGATTTAGAAGAGATTCAATGACAACCGAAATCGAATGGTGGGATTACGACGACGCGGCCGAGATGGCCGATGCGGTGGCGGGGGACATCGGCTTCATCATCGAAAGCGCGATCGATGCCCGCGGTGCCGCCGTCATCGCGCTCGCCGGTGGCAAGACGCCGCTGCCGATCTATGAGAAGCTCGCCAAGGCCAAGATCGACTGGAAACGCGTCACGATCATCCCCGGCGACGAACGGATCGTCCCACTGGGCGACGCGCTGTCGAACGTCACCGCGATCGGCAAGGCGTTTCTGCCGAAGGGCGCACGCGTGATCCCGCTCGTTTCGGCGACCGCGCCCGATTACAAGGCCGCGGGCCGCGCGGCCGATGCGCTGTTGCAGGACCTGCACTGGCCGCTGGACCTCGTTTTGCTGGGCGTCGGTGGTGACGGTCATGCCGCATCGATCTTCCCCGGCCCCGACTTCGACGAGGCGCTGAACGGTCCGAAGGAACGCCGCGCGCTGGGCGTTATGCCCGATCCGCTGCCGCCCGAGGCGCCGGTGGCGCGCGTCACGCTCAGCAAGGCTGCGCTGACGACGGCGCGGGCGATGATGATCGCGGTGACCGGCGACGCCAAGCGCCAGGTGATCGAGAATGCCGTGAAGGAAGGGCAGTCGTCCCCCTATCCGATCGGTCGCATCCTGGCGGACGTCGAACTGCCCGTCGACATCCACTGGGCACCATAGACCATGCCACATACCCCGTTCGGGCTGCGCTTGTCGACGCCCTGCCCTTTCTTCGAGCAAAAGCGATCGCGGCACGAAGGAAGGGCAGCACTTCGCCAATCTCAGTGCGAACGGAGGAAGGACTGATCCCATGCCGAACCTCCATCCCCAAGTCGCCGCCGTCACCGACCGCATCATCGAACGCTCGCGCGCAAAGCGCGGCGCATACGTCGCGCTGATCGCCAGCGAGCGGGAGGGCGGCGTCGATCGCCCACGGCTCGGCTGCGCCAACCTGGCTCACGGCTATGCCGGAACCGAGGAACAGCGCGACGATATGCGACGCGGCAGTGCGATGAACATCGGCATCGTAACCGCCTACAACGACATGTTGTCGGCGCACGCACCCTATTACCGCTATCCCGAACAGATGAAGGTCTGGGCGCGCGAGGCGGGGGTGACCGCGCAGGTCGCCGGTGGTGTGCCGGCGATGTGCGATGGGGTGACACAGGGTTTCGCCGGCATGGAATTGTCGCTGTTCAGTCGCGACACGATAGCGCTGTCCACCGCGATCGCGCTCAGCCACGGCATGTTTGAAGGGGCTGCACTGCTCGGCATCTGCGACAAGATCGTGCCGGGCCTGCTGATGGGCGCGTTGCGCTTCGGCCACCTGCCGATGGTCCTTATCCCCGGTGGACCGATGCGATCGGGCATCTCGAACAAAGCGAAAGCCGCCGTTCGCGAACGCTTCGCCGAAGGAAAGGCCAGCCGCGAGGAATTGCTCGATTCCGAAATCGCCGCCTATCATAGCAAGGGGACCTGCACTTTCTACGGCACGGCCAATTCGAACCAGATGATGGTCGAGGCGATGGGCCTGCACATGCCTGCTGCGGCGTTCGCCAACCCGGGCACCAAGTTGCGGCAGGAGCTGACGCGCGCCGCCGTGCACCGGCTGGCGAAGATCGGCCGGGACGGCGACGATTATCGCCCGATCGGCCGATGCGTCGATGAAAAGGCGATCGTCAACGCCGCGGTCGCGCTGCTCGCGACGGGAGGCTCGACCAACCACCTGATCCACCTGCCTGCGATCGCCCGCTGCGCGGGAATCGTCATCGACTGGGACGATTTCGATTCGCTGTCGCGCGTCGTGCCGCTGCTCGCCCGCGTCTATCCCAACGGATCGGCGGACGTGAACGGCTATGAGGATGCCGGCGGCACCGCCTACACCATCCGCGAATTGCTGAAGGGCGGGTTGATGCACGGCGACGTGCTGACCGTCGCCGGAGACATGGCCGATTACGGTCGCAAGCCGGACATGGATGGCGACACGCTCGTCTGGCGCGACCTGCCTGCGGCATCGGGCGATGACACGATCCTGCGCTCCGTCGACGCGCCGTTCTCCGCCGAGGGCGGCTTCCGCATCCTGTCGGGCAACCTCGGCCGGGCGTGCATCAAGGTTTCAGCGGTCGAGCGCGACCGTTGGGTCATCGAGGCACCATGCCGCGTCTTTTCCGACCAGCAG
>DASTEN010000481.1:0-12736 GCA_035709645.1 Sphingomonas sp. | reverse complement strand
GGGTTCGCCGAGGCGCGCGGCGTCGTCCGGCGCGAAGGACGTGTCGGCGACGTCACGCTCGACGCCCAGAACGGCTTCGTCGACTCGGTGACCATGCAGGACGGGTCGATCGTCGCCGGCGACCTGTTTATCGACTGTTCGGGCTTTCGCGGGCTGCTGATCGAACAGGCGTTGCAGACCGGCTACGAGGATTGGCGCCATCTGCTGCCCTGCGACCGTGCGGTGGCCCTGCCCTGCCTGCGCGAAGACGGGTCGCCCCCTCCCCCCTTCACCCGCGCGACGGCGCATGCGGCCGGGTGGCAATGGTGCGTCCCGCTGCAACAGCGGAACGGCAATGGCCATGTCTATTGCAGCGAATTCATGACCGATGCCGAAGCGCACGCGATCCTGGTCGGCAATCTGGCGGGCAAGCCGCAGGCCGATCCGAATTTCCTGCGGTTCGTGACCGGACGGCGAAAGAAGTTCTGGAACCGCAACGTCGTCGCCCTGGGGCTGGCGGCGGGTTTCATGGAACCGCTCGAATCGACGTCGATCCATCTCATCAACACCGGCATCAACAAGCTGGTTGCCCTGTTGTCCCTGGATGGCATCACCCAGGTTCAGGAAAATGCGTTCAATCGACTGACGACCAAGGAATATTTGCGGATCCGCGACTTTCTGGTGCTGCACTACAACGCCACCGCACGGACCGACTCGCCGTTCTGGGACCATGTCCGGACGATGGCCGTCCCCGACAGCCTGACCGAAAAGCTCGAACTGTTTCGCCAGACCGGCCAGATCTTTCGCGAAGAGGACGAACTGTTCACCGAAACCAGCTGGGTGGCAGTGATGATGGGCCAGGGCATCGCGATGCGGGGGAACAGCGCGATGGCCGATCGCCTGACTGCCGATCGTCTGAAGACCGAGTTCGACGAAATCGAGCGGTCGGTCCGCTTCATCGTCGACCGAATGCCGACGCACGCCGACTATCTCGCCAGATATTGCCCCGCCCCACGATAGCCCGAAAGCCGCCCGTCCGGATGACCGCGATCGGACACCGCCGACCGATCGACGGGGCGGCGATGGAATGTCGCACTGCCGAGCCGGACAGCCACGATACGCATAGGGGGAGTGCCGCCAAGGCAATCCGTGCAACGGCATCTACGGTTTCCCGCCGGTCGGCCCGCATCACCGGCGATCGCACCGGCCAGTCGAACGCGGGGGCATCGGCTGGCAGTTCGTCCACGTCGCCATCGACGAAGACCCGCGCCTGGTCTTCAGCCAAGTTCGGCGCAGTCGGCCCATGAACACCGTGTCGAGGCCGCAAGGCTAGCCGCCGACAGCCCAACGTCCGTCCGGACGGATTGTGCACCGCGCGTCGCGCGCGCCCACGCAGAATTGGTTAACCTGGATCGGGTAACGGGTAGCCGACGCGGCATGGGGGCGGACGATTGCAGCTCGATCAAATGACAATCTACGTGTTGACGGCGGTGTTCACGATCGTCGCAGGGATCGTCACGTTGGCATCGGGCACGCGGGAGGGCGTGGCGGGCTGGCGGAGTCTCTGGGGCGGCGGCTATGTCATGCTGGGCATCGGCATGGCTGTCTTCACCCTGCCGGCCCTCGATCGTGCCTTCCGCGTCTCGGCCGGCGCCATCCTGTCGCTGTGCGGGGCGGTGCTGGTGACGCAGGGCGTGCGGCTGCTGGCCGGGCGCGACCCTCACTGGCCGCGGCTGTTCGCTGCGCTGCTGGCGGTCTCGCTGGTGCCCCTGCTGTCGCATGATCCCGCGCATCGCCTGCAGCGTATCGCCTATATCGATTATACGATGATGATCGCGGACATCTGGGCCGCGGTCACGGCCATGCGTCTGGCCCGGTACGAACGCCTCCGCACCGCCTGGATGCTCGGCGGCACCTTCGTCCTGACCGCCCTGATCGGCTTCGGCCGAGGCAGCCTGTCGGCGGCGTTCGCACTCGGCATGGATTCGCAGTTCGATTTCATCAACAATATCTGGATGGCGGTGGCGCTGGCCGCCTGCTGGCCGATGCGCGGCAACCTGCCGACGCTGGTCGCGGCCGAGCGGGCCGAGCGCGCGCTGCTGCGCCTTGCCACCGAGGATGCGCTGACGGGCGCGCTGAACCGCACGGGCCTTGATCGGCTGCGCGAACGGATGACGGGGCGCGCCGCTCTGATCCTGATCGACCTCGATCATTTCAAGGCACTCAACGATCGGATGGGTCATGCCGAAGGTGATCGCACGCTCCAGCTGGTGGCTGCGGCGGTGCGCACGGTGGGCGGTCCGGGCTCGCGCTTCGCCCGGCTGGGCGGCGACGAATTCCTGCTCGTCCTGCCGGGCCGCTCGCTGGCCATGGCGGCGCGGACCGCGGACCGGGTGTGTGCGGCGGTCGAGGAAGCGGTGGTGGCCCACCGGCGGAGCGACTGGCGCCGGTTCGGCGATCTGCCACCCGTCACCGCCAGCATCGGCGTCGCCAGCGGCAATGTCGCGGGCGAGGGCTTCGCCAGCCTGCTCGCCGAAGCGGACGAGGCGCTGTATCGATCCAAGCGCGCCGGCCGCAACCAGGTCAGCCTCGTGCGGGATGCCGCCTAGCGCCCCAGCCCGGGGGATTCGTGGCATACGGACCCAACGATAGCCGGCATCGTCTCGCCGTTCCGGTCGAACGGCACAGGCACGAGTAACGATCCGAGACGTGCCATGGCAAATGAAGCCTCGAACCGTCGGAATAGACGAGCACTGGGGTGCGCGCGGCGCCGAACGCGCACGCCAGAGGGGAACGCCGCCTACCGGTCAGCGCAAATGGCCGATGAGTCGCTATCGACGCCCAGTAATAGCAACAGATCCTGCGGACGCATAGGTTTGTGGATAATTAGGATTCCGCGGGAATGCGCGTCGGCGAATACCTCGGTTGCGATGTCGCCCGTTATCAAGACGGCGTTTGGCGACGGAGCAGGATGGCGCAACCGGATGTCGCGGATAAGATCCAGTCCGGTGATTTCGCCGAGCCGGTAGTCGCTAAGGACCAGACCGAAGCGGCGGCCGGCCTCTACCGCCGCCATTGCTTCGGCTGGCGTGCCTGTGATCGTTGCGTTGACATTCCAGCGATCGAGGAGAAGCCGGAGCGCGGAGCGGACCTCCGGATCGTCGTCGATGACCAGGATTGGCAGGAGCGGATCCCGAGCCAGCGCCGATACGACACGACGGTCAACGGCGAGATCGGGAACTCGTGGCGGCCTCGCAACGGGTTGCCGGATGGAAAAGCGTGAGCCGATCCCGGGCCGGGACGCCAGCGCGATGTCACCGCCGATCAGCACGGCCGAACGGCGCGCGATCGCCAGTCCCAGCCCCAGCCCCTTGCGCCGATCCCGCTCTGCATTGTCGAGCTGGACGAAATCGTCGAAGATGCGGTGCCGATCGTGGGTCGAAATACCGATCCCGGTATCCCAAACCTCAAGAGCGACCTCCGCACCGCGCCGTCGCGCGGCAACGAGCACGCCACCCTCGTTCGTCCAGCGCACTGCATTCGAGATCAGGTTGCCGAGGACCTGTTCAAGCAGAACCACATCGCTCGTCACCCATTCCCCGTCGGATCGAAATCGCAGATCAAGTCCATGATCGAGCGCGATGGGGCGAAAATACTGGCTCAACCGGTCGAACACCGCCTCGATCGCAACCGGCCCGAGCCGGGGTTCGACCACGCCTGCTTCCAGCTTCGAGATATCGAGCAGCGTCGCGAAGAGCTGCTCCATCGCCGTGATGCTGTGCTGGATATCGCTGACGATTGTTCGAGCGCGGGAACTGAGCTCCAGCTCGTTGAGCGAGCTCGAGAACAAGCTGAGTGCGTACAGCGGTTGACGAAGGTCGTGGCTGGCCGCGGCAAGGAACTGCGACTTGGCGAGATTGGCCCGTTCAGCCTCGCGACGCGCTTCGTCTGCCGCCGCGGTTTCCTCACGCAGCGCCTCGACCAGCGCCTCGTTGCTGAATCGCATGGCCATGCTGTCACCGAGCAGCCTGTGCTGCGCCCGACCGTACCCCAGAATGACCAGGGCGTAGATCAGGATCGAATAGCCCAGCAGATTGAATGTCGCGCCGGTTTCCGATTGGAAGCCTGATACCAGCGGCACGCTGAACGTCCCGCCCGCTTCCCGGAAAAAACGCAGCGTCATCGGCAGGGTGATGAGCAGGTTGAACGCGGCGAAACCGGTCAGGATCGTGCTGCGGAAACCGATGCTGCCCGCCGTCAACGCCGCCATCGCTGCAATCAGCAACCCGATCGACAGCGGCTGATCCGGCTGGATGAAATGGTAGAAGCCCACGCCCCAGATCAGCCCCGATACGGCAAGGCCGATCGCGACGTAGTGGCCCCAGGGCCCGATGGCGGCATCGTCGGGCGCAGCGCGCTCATACCATCGGATCAGCGCTTCCTGCGACGCGAACCACAGCGCATAAATCGCCGCCCAGCCGAACACCCACCGCCCGGGCGAATGGATCAGCACGATATGGACGACGAACAGTACGACCAGGAGCGACGCGAGAAGCGAGCGTCGCATCTGGCGGTACTGCGTACGGATCATCTCGGCGGCGACCCGCGTCGCGGTGTCGGGCAGCGGGCTCAGCGGATCAGGCCCAGGTCGCGTGCGCGGATCAGCGCCTGCGTGCGGCTGTGGACTTTCAGCAGTGCGAAGATTTCGGTCAGATGTGCGCGGACGGTACGCTCGGCGATACCCATGCGGTATCGCATTTCCTTGTTGCTACACCCCTGTTCGAGCAGGGCGAGCACTTCGCCCTGACGCTGGGTCAGGGTGGGCACGGTCGCCGCTGCGTCGACGGGAGGAAAGGCCCGGCCGTCAGCCAGGACGGCGTCGATCGCGCTCGCGATGGCCTCGGGCGGCTCGCCCTTGCCGACGAAGCCCCGCGCGCCGCTGCGTTCGGCCAGCATTGCCATTTGCGGGCTGTCCTGCGCCGATATCATCAGCACGCGCAGCCACGGCCATCGCTGCGTGATCGCCCGCGCCAGTTCGAAACCATTGCCATCGGGTAAGCCGATGTCGACGATCGCGGCATCGGGCATCGCCTGATCGATCGCGGCGAGCGCCGTCGCCGCGTCTGCGGCGAAGCGCACGTGCCATTCCGGTCGCAGGCTGTCCGCCATGTGACGCAGCCCGCTGCGAAACAGCGGGTGGTCTTCGACGATCAGAAGGTCGCTGCCCCCCACGCACCCGTCTCCATCTCGAGGACTCTGGCCCCGTCATATGCGGCGGCGACCATCGGGGGGACACCTGCCTCTTTAGGCAAATATACAGCCACCCCGAAGGTCCGCAAAGTCGCCTTATCCGGTCGGGGAAACCCGGATCAATAACAGGGGGCAATATGCGAAGGCGGAAATGGGCCGTTTGGGGCCTGACCATAGCGAGCGTCTGCATGTCGATCGCTCCGGTGGCAGCGCAGGAGGTGGCGACGCCGTCCGCGCAGGAACCACCGGCTGGCCAAGGTCAGTCCACCGATGCCGCGACCCCCGTGACCGACGCACAGGCGCCACTTCAGACCAGACAGCTTGCCGAGCCGCCGCCGCCCCGCGCGCGGATGTCGGTCGCGGAAAAAGCGGCAGCGATCACCGGCGCGGTCGCCGCCGGCGTCGTCGCGTTCAAGGGACTGTCCGCCCTCTTCAAATCGAAGAAGCAGGCTGAGCCCGCCCCGCCGGCAAACTGATCTCGCCCGCCAAAGCACGGAGATTCGCATGACCGGGATGAGAATGTCGCTTGTCGCGATAACGGCGATCCTGGCGCAGGCGGGGGTTATCTCCGCGCTTGGCGTGCCCGCCGCACACGCCCAGACTCAGCCGCAGCCCCAAAAGCTCGACCGCTGCTATGTCGGACAGCGCGTCAAGACACCCGGCGGCCTCCCCGCCACGGTGATCGCGGCGAAGGGCGCGGGCTGCACGATCAAGACCGACGCCGGCAACACCTTCGTCGACGGTACCTTTGCGGCGTTCATGCTGACCCCCATCGCGGGATCCCCGGCACTGCGCGCGCCGGTCAACCGCACGCTGCCACTAGGCGAATACGCCTGTTACGGTTCGGGACAGCGCGTGTTGATCGGGCTGGGGTTCAAGCTGCTTGCCGGTGGCACCTACACCGACCTCGATGGCAAATCGCGTGGGCGCTACGCCATCGTCGGCACGAACGTACGTTTCACCGGCGGGCATCTGGATGGCCAGACCGGGCGCGACATCAAGGACAATGGCTTCACGATCGGGACGATGGCGTCGTGCCAGAAATGGTAGCGCCACGTCGCGGCCGAACCGCATCTTTACATTCGAGGAAACCCTGTATGAGAACACTGCTCACCATCGGCGCCCTGATGATGGCTTCGCCTGCCCTGGCACAGGCCGATCCGACCCCGGCGCAGACCGAAGCCGTCCGCAGCAGCGGTCCGTGCCGCGATCCTTGGATCACCATCGCCTACAAAAGACTATATGGTGACGGCTTCACGCCCGCGCAGTGGATGTGCAAGGCGGCGCTCTACAGAAACGGCATTTGGGACAATTTCGCACAGTTGCAGACTGCCGTGCGAAACAAGGATTATGGTCGCTATTCCTACAAGGGCGTGACGATCGTCGGCTCGGGTCCGTTGGCCGGCCGGACGGCGCTCGGCATTTTCCAGGGCAACGCCCTGGTCGCCGCGGGGGGCGGCAACCTGGTCGCGGCAGGCGGTGGCAACATGGTCGCCGCGGGCGGCGGCAATCTCGTGGCAGCGGGCGGTGGCAACATCATCATGCTCGACGCAGGGCGATTGGTTTCACCCGGCCAGCGGACATTGTTGAGCGCCAGCGCAAAGCCCGTTCCCGTCATGGACTGACGCAAGACGGCACAGATTCCTCAATAGCGGGACACGACGATGAGCCGAAACACAAAAGTCGGTCTAGCACTGATCGGGGTCTGCGCCGCCGTCGTGGGGCTGATCGGCGCTTACGTCTCCCACATCCGCGCGGGGCAGACGACAGCCGCCACCGCAACCGTGATCAGCACCAAGCTGGAAAAGAAAACCGGCAAACGTGGTAAGAACCGGCTGGTTTCGACGGTGTCATATATGGCAGCCACGACACCGGCTCAGGCGAAAGCCGAGGTTACGGGAACCGACCCGGCGGTGTATCCCGCCGGACGTACGCTGCGCATCTGCTACAACCCTGATGATACCGGCAGCATTCGCGAAGACGACGGGCCGTGCGGTTAGAGCGGTTTCCGACCGATCTGAGTCCTATCATTTGTAGCATCCGCGCCGTGTCGGCGATCATCTTTCGCTTTGTGAAAGGACAGTACTTCCATGCGTTGCGGCCTCTTCTGTATTGCCGTCGCTTTCTCCAGTTTGCCGGCCACCGCCGGCTTTGCGCAGGCGGGGCCGCCGTTACAGCCGGGAGAACTTCTCGAAAACGGCGGCGGCACACAGATCAAGGTGCTGCAATGCTACCCGACCCAATATCGCTGGCGCGAATGCGATACCGTCGGCTGGCAGGACGGCAAGGCGGTGAGCAATGTCGCGCGGTGGAACGAGCAGGACCTGATCAAGGGCGACGCCCGCGTGCGTGCGGGGCTCGGCAAAGCACCACGCGGCGGGCGCTCCGTTTCCGCTGCGCCCGCGAACTCGGCACCGACCGCTCGTCCCGGATCGGCGGTCCCGGCCGTCAAGCCGCCGGCACAGGCGAGCGGACGGATTCCCGATGGCACCTACACCTGCCAGATCTGGATGGGGAACAGCTATGTCAGCCTGGGCACGGTGCGGAGCGTCAATGGATCACTCGACACCGGCCTGCTGCGCAAGGTCGGCGCGACCTTCACCGGCGTGACGTCGAACCCGGCAGGGATCACGATCACTTACAAGACGGCGCGCGGGTACAATGAAAGCATGGACTGCAAGCGGTAATGACCGCGCGAGGTGAAACATGCGCGCCGAGACACCGACGGCATCCCGCATTCATAACGAGGGCGTCGGATTACCGTGCGATCTCATGCCGGGCACTCTCCAGATCGGCACGAAACGTGGGATCACCGTGAAGGCGCGCAACGATGGCTGCCCCCGCGATCCGGCCGGCGGCGACCGCACTGGCGCTATGGGCGCCGCAGATGACGCGGCTGTCGCCATAGTCGCGCCCGCGGGCGAGAATCTCGGCGGTCCGGTCGGGTATCAATTCGGCCAGTAGCAGGCTGATCGCGGTTCCCCAGCTGGTGTGGCCCGAGGGATAGTCGGGACTGCCCTTCAAGGCCGCTTCGGGCTGGCAGATCGGTCCGGGTGTCAACGCGAACGGGCGTGGGCGGGCGTAGGCCGGTTTCAGCGCATTCACCGCCGCGGTGACGTCGCCGCGCATGCGGACGAACAGCCGTGCGAGCTGCGGCGTCGCGTCGGGCGACAGGGTGCGGCCGGCGGCGGGGGTGAAGTCGGCGAGGATCGCCGGCACCGACTCGTCCACGTCGCCGATCGCCTGCTGCCACCGCGCGCTTCCCGCCAGCGCGCGGGCCGCGCGGAAGGTCGCCAGGTCTGCCGCCTCCTGCGGCGATCCCGGCTGCGGCGCCGGGGGCAGCACGTCGACCAGCGCGACGCCCGGCCCGGTCAGGTAGCGCTGCGCCGCTGCCGGCGTCGCCGACACCAGCGCGGCGATCAGGACGACCGCACGCCGCATCAGTAGCGCACCAGCGCGCCGATGTAGAAGGCACGGCCATTGTCGATCTCTTCGCGCAGCAAGCCGAAGTTCGGGCCGAACAGGCGCTGTGGACGGAAGTTGCTCAGGTTCTTGCCTTGCGCGACAATCGTCCAGCGCCGGCTGAGCTTCAGGCGCAGCTGCGCGTCGAACAGGTCGCTCGGCGCATAGCGGCGGTCGCCCAGTGGGTCGGTGGTCGATACCGAATACAGGATCGACGACAGGTGGTTCCACGCCCCCTGAAGCGTGACCGGGCCGAGCGTGTAGAACAGCTTGGCGTTGGCGACGACGTTGGCACTCTCGAACAGCGCCGACAGCTGGCGCTGGCTGACATTGTCCGACAGCGTGATCGACGCCGGGGTCGGATCGAGCAGCGTCAGGTTGGCCGAGAAGCCCAGGCCGGCCAGCGGCCCCGGCAGGAACGGCATCTTCGCAACCACGGCGTTCAGTTCCACCCCGCGGATCGTCGAGCGGCTGGCGTTGACCGGGCGGATGCGGGTGACGAGCTGCTGCGTGCCGTCGAACAGCTCGGTCGCCTGGTTGCGCAAGACTAGTATCTCGTCCGAAATCCGCTTGCTGAACACGGCGACCGCGAACAGCGTGTCGCGGTTGACGTAATATTCGAGGCTCAGGTCGAGGTTGTCGGACCGCCGCGGGCGCAGGCCCGGATTGCCGCCGGTGATGCTGACCGCGCCGGTCGAGCTGTTGACGTTCACCACTTCCCGAGCGGCGAGATCGTCGTAGTTGGGTCGTCCGATCGTCCTGGCATAGGCCGCGCGCAGCCGCAGCTTCGACGTGATGTCCCAGTCGCCCTGCGCCGACGGCAGCCAGTCGTGATAATCCTGCCGCTGCTGGCCGTAGACATAGGTCGATCCGCGCAGCGCGTTCGAACCCGTCGACAGCGCGGTGTTCTCGTACCGCACGCCGCCGGTCAGCGTCACCGGGCCGCGCGCGAAGCGGGCCATCGCATAGGCGGCGAGGATGTCCTCGGTCAGGTCGTAGTCGGATTGCAGGCTGCCGCCCGCATTCGCGCTGTTCGCCGCAAAGCTCGCGCCGTTCGCGTCGAACACGCCCCGCGCCGCCGCCGGGTCGACCAGCAGCATCGTCTGCCCGCGACCGTTGTAGGGCGCATAGGTCTCGGGCGCGAGGACGCCCGACAGAAGTAACGTACTGGCGCTGGTGTTGCGGTAGTTGTCGACCTGGAAGTCGTAGCGCCGGTCGAGGAAACGGGCATAGGCGCCGACAGCGACGCCCAGCCCTTCATCCTCCATGCCGACCGCCAGGTTGGCACGCGCGGTCAGCGCCTCCTCGCGCTGGTCGTCGCTGTTGGTGCCATATTCGAACTGGCGGTAATTGGCGGCGTTCGCGACGTAGCCGGGGTTGGCGAAGTCGAAATAGGTGAAGCTGCCAGGCGTAATGTCGTAGCGGTAGGCGAGGCTCGTCGTGTTCGCGATGCGGTACGTGGCCAGCCGCGCGTCCTGGCAATAAGTGGCGACCGCGAAGTTGACGCCCAGATCGGCCTTCACCCGGTCGTTCGGCGTCAGCGTGCCGGCCAGGTCGGCATAGCGCATCCGGCGGGTCTGGTAATAATTGACCAGATCGACCTGCGCGTTCGCGCTGGTCACGTTGCCGCGGGTCGCGGTCACGCTCGTGAAGTTGGTGTAGCGGTTGTTCGCGTTCGCAGTGTTGGCGGTGACCAGGTTCGACTGGCGTTCCTCGTCGTTCGTGTGGCGGAAGTCGGCGAGCGTCAGCGCGGCCTTGAACACCGCATGGTCGTCGAATTCGAACTTGCCGAACATGCCGTAGCGTTCGCGGACGTTGTCGTAATGCAGCCAGCGCCGCCGGTCGGGCGCGACGAAGGCGCCCGACACGTCGTTGGTCGGCGACACCAGTCGATTGCCGGTCGCCGGATCGAAATACAGGTAACTGTCGCTCGCCGAGTTGAGCGAGGCGGAGTCGCGGCGGAAATAGCTGCCCGACAGGACGATGCCGAACTTGCGGTCGGGGCCGAAGGTGGTGGAGACGATCACCTCCGCCTGGCCCGACGGACGCTCGCGCCCGCGGGTGCGTTCGAAATCCCATTTGCCGATGTCGAACCGGCCGCCGACGAAGGTCCGCCCCTTGCCGTCGAAGGCGCTGCGCGTGCGCAGGTTGGCGGTGCCGCCGATCGCGTTGCCGTTCATCGCGGCGGTGACCGACTTGTAGACCTCGACCCGGCTGGCGAGCGACGACGGGATGACGTCGAGTGACACGGTCCGCCGCCCCGTCTCGTTCGCGGGCAGGGTCACGCCGTCGATCTGGACCAGGTTGTAGTCGGCACTGAGGCCGCGGATCGACAGATATTGCGCCTCGCCGCGGGCATTGTTCTGGATCGTCGAGATGCCGGGCACGCGGGTCAGCGCCTCGCCCAGCCCGAAATCGGGCAAGGTCCCGATCTCGTCCGAACTGATCGTGTCGGCGATGACCGGGATCTCGCGCTTCGCCTCGATCTCGCGCACCGCCTGCAATCGCGCGCCGGTGACGACGATCTCGCTCTCCGCGGGCTCGACCGGGGCCGGTGCGGAAGGCGCGGTCTGCGCAAAGGCTGGCACGGCGATGGCAGTAGACACCAGCAACGCAATACGCATGGCGATCGACGATTTCATTTCAGACCCCTCTTCCCCGAACCGGAATGCCAGCTTATTATTCACTATAGGTGACATATCTATGACGGATCGCCACGTTGCGCAACCAGGTGGCATAGGGGAGAGTGAAAGATGCGGTTTCTGAACGCCTTACTGGCATCCGTAGCCTTGGTATCGGCCGGGTCGGCGGCGGCGGTCGAGCGGTTGTATGCCTGCGGCGACGACCAGATTCGCGAGTATCGGCTGGACGGCGATTCGGCGGTCGAAACGTGGCGGTGGACCGCCGCCGACGCGAAGGACTTGCCCGAGGCCTATCGCACCAGACTGTTGGCGCATGTCGACGACTGCAAGCCCGTGGAGGGCGGGCGGGCCATCCTCGCCACCGCATCGACCGGCGGCGTCGTGCTGATCGACCGCGCGACGGGGAAGGTGCGGTTCCGCGCGACCGCACCGATGGCGCATTCGGCCGACCTGCTGCCCGGCGGCTATGTCGCCGTCGCGCTGTCTATCCACGAGAAAGGCGACCGGCTCGAGCTCTACAAGGTCGTACGCGACGAGACTCCGCTCGTCAGCCTCCCGCTGCCGTCGGGCCACGGCGCGGTGTGGGACGCGCGGCGCCGGCGGCTGTTCGTTCTGTCGCACGACCTGATCCAGGCCTTCACCGTTGACACCCGCAACCGCGTCCCGCGCCTGACGGAAACCGCGCGCTGGACGCTGCCGGGTCGCCGTGACGGGCACGACCTGTCGCCGACGCCGGAAGGCGGCTATGTGGTGACGACCGACGACGGCGCCTGGGATTTCGATGCGGACACCGGCCGGTTCGCCGCCATCCCGGCGCTGAACCCGAAGCTGCGGGTCAAGGCGGTCAGCGTATCTGCGGGGGCGATGGCATGGGTGCAGGCGGAGGAAAGCTGGTGGGCGCATGGCTTCACGCTCGCCGCCCGCGACGCGAGGGCCCCGCAGCGGATCGAGACGCCGGGCCTGAAGCTCTACAAGGTCCGCTGGATCCCGTGACCTGGCGGCGGGCACGGATCGCCTATTGCATCGCGCATGTCGGCAAGAGCCTGCTGTGGACCGCCAGCGACCTGCTGACGCTCTACCTGCTGGTATCGGTCTACTGCGTCGATCCGATCGTCGCCGGCGGGCTGTTCCTGGCCGGGCTGGCGGCCAACGCGCTGGCGGACCTGGGCGTCGGCGTGTGGCTGGGGCGGCACCCGCGCCATGCCGCGCCGCTGGCCGGGGCGGCGCTGGCGGTGGCGGCAGTCGCGTTCCCGGCGACCGTGCTGGCGGCGGGGCATGGGCCATGGGCGCTGCTGGCGGCGACGCTCGCCTTCCGCATCGCCTATGCCGGGTGCGACGTGCCGCACAATGCGCTGATGACCCGGCTGGGCGATGTGCCGGTGCGCGCGACGTGGCTGGCGCGC
>DASTEN010000480.1:0-2688 GCA_035709645.1 Sphingomonas sp. | reverse complement strand
GCCTGCGCCAGGAAGATGCCGTTGATGCCGCCCGCACTGGCGCCGGCGATGATGTCGGGCAGGATCCGCAGCCGCACGCCGGCGTGGTGCGCGATTTCGTCGAGCAACGCGTGGTACACGCCCTCCGACCCGCTGCCCGGGTCGCGGCCATCACGAAAATTGCGGCTTGCGCAGGCCAGCCGCCAGATTTCGCCGGTGATGCCGTGCATGTATACGGCCAGGCTGACTCCGCCGTAGCACACCAGCGCCAGCCGCAGTTCCTTTTCGCGCATCCGCCCCCTTCAGGTCCGGCCGAGGTCTAGCTTCGCCCAGATCGGAAGATGATCCGAAGCGGTGCGCGCAGCAAGGCTGGCGTGCACGCCGCAATCGACGATCCGCCATTCACGCGACACCAGGATGCGGTCCAGCCGCGCCACGGGTCGACGCGCATGAAAGCTGGGGCCGGTGTCGGCACTGGTGAAATCGCGGCAGAAATCCTTCAGGCACCCCGCCGCACGCGTCCATTCGTTGAGGTCGCCCATCATCACCGTCGGATGCTGGACGGCCGACGCGCCGAGATGCGTCAGTATCGCATGCGCCTGACGCCGGCGCCACAGGCCGGACAGATCGAGGTGCATGCCGACGACGCGAAGGGGCGTGCCGTTCACCCGCACATCAGCCATGACCGCGCCGCGCGGCTCCAGCGTCGGCAGGTGGATCGCCTCGCAATCCGAAACGACGGCGTCCTTGCGAACCAGCAGCGCGTTGCCGTGCCAGCCCATCGACTGGGTACGGACACCGACCGGTACCGCCTTCCACGGCGAATGTTCGTCTAGCAGGTGCGGGGAGATCACCCCGGCGCGGGCGCCGAACCGGCGATCGGCCTCCTGCAACGCGATCACGTCGGCGTCGATTTCGCGCAGAACCTCCAGAACCCGCATCGGATCGCGGCGCCGGTCGGTGCCGATGGCCTTGCGCATATTGTACGACGCGACGGTAATCATGCCGCAGTCTGCTTGAACCGTGCGATCATCCTGCCCCGAACGGTTGATATCCGAAGTTAGTTGCGTCGTGTCGGAAGCGTAATCGTCGCCGCCAGACCGCCCCCGTCCCGGTTGGCCAAAGTCAGCGTCCCACCAACCTCCTGGACGATGGCGCGGGCGAGCGCGAGGCCGAGGCCGATCCCGCCGGTATCGCGATTGCGCGACGTCTCGACGCGTATGAACGGTTCGAAGACATGTGCCAGCCGGTCTTCCGGAATGCCCGGTCCGCGGTCGAGCACCGCGATGCATGCGCCGCCGCTCGATCGCTCGACGACGACCTCCGCCCCGCCGGCGTATTTGATCGCATTCTCGACAAGATTGCGCACCGCGCGGCGCATGGGGGCAGGTCGGACTCGCCAGGGCAGCCGGTCGGCGTCTCGCGTCTCCACCGCATGGCCCAGATCGCGAAAATCCTCCGCCACCGCATCGACCAGGGCGGCGAGGTCGACTTCGTTGACCGGCTCGCTCGATCGGCCGAGACGGGCGAGCGACAAAATATCTTCCAGCATCCGCGCCATCTCGTCGACGGTGTCGGCCATGCGCTGGCGATCGTCGTCGTCCTCGACCGATTCGATCCGCACCCGCAAGGCGGCCAGCGGCGTGCGCAGGTCGTGGCCGATCGCGCCAAGCATCCGGTCCTTTTCATCCAGCATCGCCTGCACGCGGGTGCCGAGCGTGTTGTAGGCCGAAATGACCGCGCGCACATCGTCGGGGCCGCGTTCTTCGACCGGGGCGACGTGATCGCCCGGCCGGAACTGGCGCGCGGCGGTCGCAAGGTCCCGTAGCGGGCGCGAAATCCGGCGACCGATCCACAGCACCGACAGCAGGATGACGCCGTACAGGATCAGCGTCTGCGTCAGCAGCGCGATCAGCAGTCGGGGACCCGGTTGCGACCAGGGCGCACGCAGATACAGCCATTGCCCGTCGGGCTGCTGGACGGCGATCATCATCTGGGCCGGCCGGCCGTAGTGCCGCGCGCCCTTCCATCCTGCGCGATCGGTCCCCCGATCGCTCTGCGGCAACAGCCCTGTATCGACCGCGCGAAACGGTACGCCGACCTCGGTCAACTGGCGACGCAATTCGGCCGTCAGTTCGGCATCGCGGCGATCGGGCAGCGGCAGAACCGGGTTGGTCGCCTGGCGACGGATACGACCGCGGTCGGCGACGAGCGGGCGCCCGCCGTTCGTTTCGCGGTCCAGAGCGTCGGCGATCCGCACGGCTGCGGGCCGCGCGGTCTGGATCAGACGGTTGCGGGCGCGTTCGTTCAGGATCAGTCCGAAATTGATCGCCTGGGCGACGAAGAGGGCAAGCGCGATCAAAGCCGCCATCTGGCCGGCAAGACTGCGCGGCCACAATCGCAGGCGTGTCACAGTCGCATCACTTCGGCCGCCAAGGTGTATCCGCCGCCCCACACGGTCTTGATGAGCTGTGGGCTTTTCGGATCGGTCTCGATCTTCTTGCGAAGGCGACTGACCTGGTTGTCGATCGCGCGATCGAAGGCGGCGGCTTCGCGGCCTTGAGTCAGGTCGAGCAACTGGTCACGGGTCAGCACTTGCCGCGGCCGGGTGACCAGCGCGTGGAGCAGGTTGTATTCGCCGGTCGACAGCGGCACCGACACGCCCTCGCGGTCGACCAGCGCGCGCTCGCCGGTTTTCAGCACCCAGCC
>DASTEN010000479.1:0-3495 GCA_035709645.1 Sphingomonas sp. | reverse complement strand
TATCGAAGTTCGTGCCGCCGCTGAACGAGGTCGCGTTCTCCGCCTATGCGCGGATCCAGGACGACGGCACATCGATGGCCTCCGCCTTTCTGAAGTCGGTCCGAATCATCTTCCTGGCGGCGATGCCCTTCTATCTGGGGTTGGCGGTCGTCGCCGATCCGCTGGTCGCGGTCGTCCTGGGCGACAAATGGCTGGCGACCGGCCCGGTCGTGACGCTGCTGGCTTTGGCGATGCCGTTCATGACGCTGCAGGTTCTGTTCGCCCCGGCAAGCGACGCGCGGGGACATCCCGAAATCAGCGCACGCAATTCGGCGACCGGCGCCGTCGTGCTGGGGATCGCGTTCCTGATCGGCGCGCAATGGGGCGTTCGCGGGCTGGGGATCGCATGGATCGCCGCCTATCCGCTGTACCTTGCAATCTGTGCGCGACGGACGCTGCCGGTGATCGGGGTCGGCACGAGCGACGTCCTGCGCGCCGTGGCCGTGCCGGTCCTGGCCGCGACCGCGATGGCCGCCGGTGTCTGGCTAGTCGATCGATCGCTGCCGGTGCTGCCCACACTCCTGCGGTTAGGGGTACTGGTGTGCTGCGGCGGCGCGATCTACCTTGCGGTCCTGCTGACCGTGGCGCGGGATATGGTCCGCGACACCGTCGCGCTGATCCGCAACCGCTGAGGTCAGCTGCGGATGTAGTCGCGCATCGCCGCCGCCTCGGCCTCGATCCGGTCGATCCGGTGCTTCACCAGATCGCCGATCGAGACGATGCCGATCAGCGCATCCCCGTCGACGACCGGCAGATGCCGTATCCGGCGATGGGTCATCACCGACAACGCGACCAGCACCTGCTCGCCTGGTGCGATCGTTTCGACCGGTGCGGACATCACGTCGCGCACCGGACGCTCCATCACGCCTGCACCGTCGTTCGCCAGATGGCGGATCACGTCGCGTTCGGAAAAGACGCCGGCGACCGCGCCGCCCGCCATGATCGGGATCGCGCCGATCCGGTTGTCGGCGAGCAGCCGCACCGCGTCGCCGACGCTGGCGTCCGCCTCGATCGTCACCACGTCGTGACCCTTGCCGCCCAGGATTACCGCGATCGTCACCGCACCCTCTCCCTCGTCGCTGCTTTTCGTGGATTGAGCATCGCGCAAACGCGCGGCATTGCAAAGACCCTATGCCGCAGCACGATCCGCTCCCCCGCCCAGATCCGCTCGACGACCCGGCGTATGCGGGTTTCGCCTGGGGCCGGTTCAAGCGGATCCTGCGCTGGATGGCGCTGTTTTCCAGCGCAACCGGCGTGGGCGCGGTCGCGATCCTGTGGCACTCGCTGGGACCGCTGCCTGTTCATATGGCGATAGCGACGTTCCTGGGTGTCAGCCTGAGTATCCTGATGGCGGCGCTGCTGATGGGGCTGATCTTTCTCAGCTCGGGCAGCGGCCATGACGAAGCGGTCGAGCGGCACGACCGACACGAGGATTCGGCCGCCTGGCGCGACCAATAAAAAAGGCCGGGATCGCGCGCTGGCGATCCCGGCCTCTCTTCATTAGCGATCGAGCACCCGCAGCGCCTTATGGCGCGCTTCGCTCGACTTACGCTGCGGGCGGAACCGCCTCGTCTTCGGTCCGGATCCGACGCGGGCGGCCGCGGCGCGGGCGCTCGACCGGGGTTTCGTCCGCTACTGCCGCCTCCGGCACCGGCGCCGGGACTGGATCGGTCGAGATCGCGGGCGGCAGCAGCGCGGCGTCGAAGCCATTGCTCTGCTCCGCATCCCGGACCGTCTCACGACGCGGGCGGCGGGTACGGCGCGGTTCGTCGTTGGCGGGGATCGGAGCGCCCCGCTCTTCCGACGCGCCTTCCCTCGTCATTTCGCGCGGCTGACGACGCGGGCGATCTTCGCCCTGCTCACCGGCACCGACATTGGCACCATCGCGATCACGATCGCGGCGCGGGCGTGCTTCACGGTCGCCACGCGAAGCACGCTCACCATTATCGCGGTTCTCGCGGCGCGGACGCTCCTGACGGTCGCCGTCGTCCGAGGTCTGCTGATAGTGCGCGGGGCTGGCGACGTCGCCTTCGAAGCCGAAATCTTCGCCATCATCGTCCATATCGTCATCGCGCTGACGACGGGCCTGGCCGTTCTCTTCGGCGCGTGACCGGGTTTCGGCGAGCACGCGGAAATAATGGTCGGCGAACTGGAGGTAATATTCGGTGTTCACCCGGTCGCCCGCGCGTTGCGCGTCGGCGGCGAGATTCTTGTACTTTTCGAGCAGCTGGGCGGCGTTGCCGCGTGCACGATTGTCGATGCGATTGCCGTTATCCGGGCGACCGGGGTTACCCCCTTGACGCTGCCCGCCGCGACCGCGACGGCGGCCGGCCTGACGATTGTTCATCAAAGTAGTCGGTCCTGTCCCATACTGGCATCTGCCGGTGCCGACCCACCAGGATCGCACGGTGCGGATGCGTGACATCCCCCGGATGCCCAACCCCTTCCCTGCAAAAGAGGCTTGGCGTCCCGCCAAGGCCACCGGACGTCAGCGGCACTGTAGCTTGATGGAGCCGGCCCCAACCATATCAACGATTTGGGAATGGGTGCCTGCCCTGTCGCCAGTCTTAGCGGTAAGGACATCGCTCGCCAAGCATTATATTGTGCGCTCGCTCACCGCCTTCAAGTGACGATCAGGCACCGCGCGCGCCCCGCCAGATCACGGGCGAGCGCAACGCCGAAGCCGCGCGCCGCGAAGAGCTCGCCAACGCTATCGGCCTGCGTCGCGCCGATTTCGATACAGAGGACCCCGCCGGGCGCGAGTTGCGGGCGGAGCACGGCGGCGATCCGGCGATAGTCGTCCAGCCCGTCGGCGCCGGCGAACAGCGCGCTGGACGGCTCCCAATCCATGACATCGCGCGGCAGCGCTTCGTCGGTGCCGATGTACGGCGGGTTGCAGAGAATTAGGTCGTGCGGGCCGCCGTGGCCCGTCCAGTCGCCGCGCAGGATCTGTGCGCGGTCGGTCATACCCAGCCGCTTTGCATTATCGCGGGCGATGGCAATGGCTGCGTCCGAGGCGTCGATACCGATGCCCGTCGCCAGCGGCCATTCGGCCAGAGCGGCAAGCAGGAGCGCGCCCGACCCGGTGCCGAGGTCGAGCACCGAGCGCGGGCCGGGCGTTCCGGCGAAATAGTCGACCGCGGCCTCGATCAGCGTTTCGCTGTCTGGACGCGGAATCAGAACGCCGGGGGCGACGTGGAGCGAAATCGTCCAGAAGTCGCGGATGCCGGTGATATAGGCGACAGGCTCGTGCGCCAGTCGGCGGGTGACGAGGTCGGCGAAAGCCGACGGCGCAGGATCGTCGAGGTGACGCAGGATCAGCGCATCGCGTGTGGTGGCGAGCGCGTGGGCCATCAGCAGTTCGGCATCGAGGCGGGGGGTTTCGGAGACGCCGGCGAGCTGGGTCGTGGCGGCGCGGAGGGCGTCCCGCACGCAATAGCCCTCTCCCCCTTGGGG
>DASTEN010000478.1:0-2217 GCA_035709645.1 Sphingomonas sp. | reverse complement strand
GGCAGGGCGAAGGTCGCAGTGCCGGTCGTGATCGGTCGGGGCAGGCCGGAGGGCAGCTCGTGCTCGCCGACCAGCGTTCCATCGAGGAAGACCTGGATCATCCCCGATCCGCCGGCGCCATAGTAGATCTGGATGCGCTCGGCCGATGCGGTGCCCTGGAAGCGGCCGCGATACCAGACGTCGCCTTCGTGGAAGCCATAGGCGTCCATCAGCATGTTCGGCTGACCATCGGGCCGTGCCGTGATGCTGGCATAGGCGCGGTTGTCGATCGCCTGCCATGCTCTGTCGTCGTAACCGGTCGCAGCCTCGGGCGAACCGGGGGCGGCGCGCCACGTCAGCGCCGGCAGCGCGAAGGTGGCGGGGGCGGGCAGGGGCTTGGTCGCGACGACGGTGCCGCCGCTCGCACGGGTCGGCACCGCGACGCCGTTCCATGTCACCCGGCGAAGCGCTGCCGGCGCCCAGATTTCCAGCGGTTCGGCACCGCGGGTGTCGCCGGTCAGCGCCAGCGTGCCGCCCTTCAGCGTGCCCGACCGCACCAGCGCCGGACCCCGGACGAGCGTATCGCCCTCCTGCCAGAACTTCACACCCTCGGCTTCGTCGCCGATCAGCAGCGTCAGGTCCGGCCGCCCGCCGCCCGAGATGCGGACGCGGGCGAGGGTGCCGTGGGTGTAGCTAAGCTTCAGGTCGCCGTTCGTCGCAAAGGTCGATGCGACCTGTCCGTCGAGCACCGTAACGCGCGGTTCGCTGGAATAGCGCAGGACGATCTCGCCAGCCTCCCCGGTGCGGCCGTACATCAGCATCAGGTCGCCGCCGGCGTGCTTCGTCAGCGCCTGCAATTCCGATGTCGAGTAGACGAGCCGCTGCCCGCCGAGATTCACGCCCGCGACCAGCCACTTGGCATCGAAGCCGTTCAATCGCATCGGCAGCGTATAGCGCCCGTCGGGCAGGTCGGCGGTGACGGTGAAGCGGTCGTCGGTCTGCCCGTTCGACGGCTTGTGGGTCACCATTAGGAAGCGCGCGCCGGTCTCGGGCGACGTGTTGTGATAGACCTGGATGTTCGGCGACGAGATCGCCGGCGCGCCTGCGGGCACCATGCCGGCGAGATCGGGCACCGCGCGGATCAGGCCGCCCAGTTGTTTCAACTCCTCCGCCTTCTCGCGAACCTCGCGCGTTTCCGAAATCGCCGAGCCGTAATCATAGCTGGTGAAGACGACCGGCGCGGGCAGCCAGCCCCAGCTGGTGCCCCCGAAGCCCATATAGAAGCTCTGGATGCCGATGCCGTTGGCGAGGTTCGTGCCGTAGAACACGCGCTGGAACCGCTTGCCGCGCTGGCGGGCGTTGCATTCATACCCGCCGTTCGACCCCCAATAATCGAACCAGCCGCCCCCGAATTCGGCGAGGAATCCCGGGGTGTTCGGGCTGGCCGACGCGCCGCCCTTCGCCCCGCCGGGGCCGTAGAAGCCCCAGTCGGGCGCGGCCGACCCGCGCGTGACCTTGCCGCCGACGGTGCAGGTGCCGCCGGGATAGCCGTCGAACGCATACATGTCGTTCGGGCCGTGGACGACCTTCTCGACCTTGCTGTCCTCGGGCACCCAGTACCCGTTGCGGCCCTGGTCGTTGTGGAAGATCGGGACATTGATGCCGTCGGCGCGGGCCTTGGCGTAGAGGTGATCCATGTAGCGGCGCTGCGACGGGGTAGTCAGCGCCAGTTCGTTCTCGATCTGGTGAAGGATGACGTTGCCGCGGTGGCCCTTGCCGTCGCCGTTGATCTGATGCCGCGCGATGATCGCGTGGACCTGGGTCAGCCATTCGTCGGCCGCCGCCATGTAGTCGGGGTCGTCGGTCCGGGCGCGGCTGCGTTGGTTGACCAGCCAGCCGGGGAAGCCGCCGCGGGTCAGCTCGGCGTTCACGTACGGCCCGGCGCGGGTCATGACGTAGAGCCCTTCCTCCTCCGCCATCGTCAGCAGCCGGTCGATGTCGCGGATGCCGCTGAAGTCGTAGACCCCGCGCTTCGGGCTGTGGAAGCCCCAGTCGAAATAGAAGGCGACGGTGTTGAAGCCCGACGCCTTCATCTTCTGGAGCACATCGCGCCACAGGTCGGGGGAGGGCAGGCGGAACGCGTGCATCTCGCTCGACCAGATGACCTTGCGCTGGCCATCGATCATCAGCGAGCGCGCGTCATACGAAACGCGGCCGAAGGTCTTCACCGGCGCGGCG
>DASTEN010000477.1:0-5946 GCA_035709645.1 Sphingomonas sp. | reverse complement strand
ATAGGACGAGCTGTACGAATAGCTGCTCGACGACGACGATGATCCGCCACCATTGCACGCCGGCGGGGTCGGCTGGCAGGCGGGCGGGGTATAGCAGCCGCCGCGGCGGCCGGCGCCGGTGACGGCCGAGACTTCGTGGTCGGACAAGGTGCGCATGCGTCGGATCCTTCGAGAGTTGACCAGGCGTAGGTAACGCGCACAACATGCGGACACGAAGAGGCGATCCCGACGCGGATCGTGGTACCTGTCCCGTTAAGAGACAGGGTTAACGGGGCAGGGGAGCGGCGATGATGAAGGCTTTGGGTTTGGGCGTGGCTCTGGTGGTCGCGATGCCGGCGGCGGCGCAGACGGCGGCACCGGCCGCGGCCCCGGCGGCGGCTCCGGCGGCGGAGAAGGTCACCTACATCCACGCCGGCCAGTTGCTCGCCGATCCGTCCAAGGCCCCGCGCGGCAATTCGACGATCATCGTGCGCGCCGGCAAGGTGGCGGACGTGCGCGACGGCTTTGTGGCGCCGGAGGGCGGCGCGACATTGGTCGACCTGAAGGACCGCTACGTGCTGCCCGGCCTGATCGACATGCACGTCCATTTCTATTCCTCGGGCTATCCGCTGAAATCGCGGCTGGAGGCGTCTGGCGTCGACAAGGAGGATGCGTTCGTCGCCGCCGCGGGGCGGGCGAAGGCGACGTTGCTGACCGGCTTCACGACCGTCCGAGATCTGGGCGCGCCCGAGCCGCGCGGTATCCGTGCGCTGCGCGATGCGATCGCGCGCGGCGAGCTGGAGGGGCCGACGATCGTCAACGCCGGGCGCATGATCTCGGTGACCGCAGGCCATGGCGACGCCAACGGCCTGAAGGAAGATTACGCCCACGCCGAGCGGATGGAGGCGACGCATTTGTGCAACGGCGCCGACGACTGCCGCCGCGCGACCCGCGAGCAGATCTTCACCGGTGCCGAGGTCATCAAGTTCGCTGCCAGCGGGGGCGTCGGATCGAACATCGCCGGGGGCCTGGAGGCGCAGATGACGCCCGAGGAAATGAAGGCGATCGTCGACACCGCGCACAGCTTCGGCCGCAAGGCGACCGCGCATGCGCACGGCAAGTCGGGCATCGACACGGCCCTGCGCGCCGGCGTCGATTCGATCGAACACGGCAGCTACATCGACGACGAGACGATCCGCCTGTTCAAGGAGCGCGGCGCGTATCTGGTCCCCACGATGCACGCGTTCGAAAGCGTCATCCGCCAGGCCCGCGCGGGCGAGCGCCCACCCGCGTCGGCGGCCAAGGCGGAGGAAGTGGCGAAGGTCGTGAAAGACAGCCACCGCCGCGCCTTCGCGCAAGGGGTAAAGGTCGCCTTCGGAACCGACTCCGGCGTCGGCCCGCACGCGACCAATGCGCTGGAGTTCGGCTATATGACTGCGGTCGGCATGCCGGCGGCACAAGCTATCCGCTCCGCGACGGTCGACGCCGCCGCGCTGCTTGGCCGCGAAAACCGCATCGGCCGCATCGCACCGGGCATGGATGCCGACATCATCGCGGTGGCGGGCGATCCGGTTGCCGACGTTGCGCGGCTGAACGCGGTGGACTTCGTCATGCAGCACGGCGCGGTGCGGAAGATGGGCGGAAAGGTCGCGTTGTTTCCGGTAGAGTGAGGGGGGGCTGCTTTCGCCCAAAAGCTGAAAGATTTCTTATGGCCTAAGGCAACGTCCATTTGTGGAGTTTCTGTTCTTCTGCGTAACTATAAGGCGGTGCCTTTCAAGAAGCGGTGATGCTGTCGCTGGTTGGAGGATTGCTGGCGGTTGGCTACTGCCTTCACGCGACGTTGTTCCGATGGAACGCAATCAAGGAAAAATACGGAACTCTGAGCCTTTACTGGTGGATGCTCACCGTCGTGATTGCAGGAATATTTCTCGGCTTTGCGGCCGATGTGGCAATCTGGGGTGTCCAATACGCCTCTTGGGTAGCGGCGAACTGAGAAAGCATTTGCCAAACGGCGGCTTTCGCAAAGTTGTGGACATTCGTGGAAGTGGTAGGATCGGAGTATGCCATACCTTCTTAAATTGCTGGTGGCGGCTCAGACCGCCTTCTGGGTGTGGGCAGGTTGGAGAACGTTAGCTCGCACGCGCGAAGTGATGGCCGAGACGGCACCGCCAAGACCAATGTCATACATTGTAGGGCATTGGCTGCTCGTCGCCCTATTCGCAGCCTTCGCTATTGGAAGTTTTCTGGCTCTTCTCGGGTTTGAATAAACATCCGCTTCCCACCCAAAAGCGGACCAGCCGCTTCCGCCCAAAAAACCAGCCGTTCGTCGAACCTTACCGACCTAATCCAACACCACCGCTGCACTCTGCTTGTGTACCCGCTTCACGAAGCTCGTCTCGTACCGCCGCACCGCGGGTTCGCTTTCGAACAGCCGCGCGGTGATGGCGTTGTAGTCGTCCATGTCGCGGGCGGAGATCAGCACCGCCAGGTCGTGCGGGCCGGCGAGGTCGAGCAGCATCTGGACGCAGGGGTCGGCGACCAGCCGGGCGCGCAGGGCGGCGATACCGCGTTCCTCGGCGTGTTCCTGCATCGTGACGTGGACCAGGGCGCGGAGGCGGGCATCGCTCAGGCGGCGGGCGACGATGGCGACGTCGCGGTCGATCCAGCCTTCGCTGCGCAGGCGGCGGACGCGGCGGGTGATGGCGCTGGCGGACAGCGGCACGCGCTCGGCCAGCGCCTCGGCGGTAAGCAGCGCGTCGCCCTGCAACAGGTCGAGCAGGCGGAGGTCGAACGAATCGAGCTTTGTCATCGATAGGCGTCCGTGGTCGTCCCCGTAACGAATTTCGTCGGATCGACGTCCGCGATCAACGGGAAAAGGCGTATCACTGAGCTATAACACCTGCAACGAAATCCTGACCGTGAGGACATTCATGTTGCGCTCGATCCTGCTCACCGCCGCTGCCTGCGCCGTTCCCGTCACCGCGCGGACCCCGGTGCCCGCGACCGTCGAAGCGCCCCCCTTCGACCCCGCGACCGCCCGCGCGGCGGTGACCGATCTGGCGAACGAGATCGAGGAGAATTTCGTCTTCCCCGACGTCGCCAAACGCTATGCCGCGATGCTGAAGACCAAGCTCGCCGCGGGCAAATACGACAGCTTCCCCTCGCGCGTCGCCTTTGCCGAGGCGGTGACCGCCGACCTGCAGGCGGTGTTTCCCGACGGGCATCTGGCGATGCACGCCTCGACCGGCCCGCGTCCCGAACCGCGCAAGGCCGGCGACACCGCGCCGCCCGCGCCGGTCAAGATGCCGCCGCTGATGGAGCAGGCGGGAATGATCGCGCCGGGCATCGCGTACGTCCGCTTTAACGCCTTCATGGGCACGCCCGAGGTGCTGCGCGACTTCACTGCGTTCCTCGATGCCAAGGCTGGCGCCAAGACGCTCATCATCGACGCGCGCACGCACCGTGGCGGCGGGCTGGACGAGATGGACGTGCTGTTTCCGCGCATCTTTGCAAAGCCGGCAACCGTGATGGTGATGGACACCCGCGCTTCGGTCGCCAAGGCGCAGGGCGGCCTGCCGTTCAAGTCGCTGACGATCGTCTTCGCTCCGAGAGAGCTGGCCCGCGCCGAACATCGCGTCGTGCCGCTGTCGCCGGCGAGTCCCTGGACAAAGGCCAAGATCTACCTGCTCACCTCCGGCCGCACGGCGTCGGCGGCGGAGCATCTGTCGTCGGTGCTGAAGAGCACCCACCGTGCGACCCTGGTCGGCGAGACCACCGCGGGGGCGGGCAATTATGGCGGCGGGGTTGTCCTGCCCGGCGGCTACGGCGCGTTCATCCCGTTCGGCCACAGCTATTTTCCGGGGGAAAAGGGCTGGGAGGGCACGGGCGTCACGCCCGACATCGCGGTCGCGCCCGAACGCGCGCTGTACGAGGTGCTGAAGCGCGAGGGGATCGCGCCGGCGGAGGCGCAGGCACTCTCCGATGCCCACAAACCGTCCGGCGCAATGACCCGCCGCCGCCCCTTGCGCTCGTGACCGGTTAGGGTAAACGCCGCTTCCCTCAGCCGGAATCGTTGCGCCCCGGGGGGCGGCGCCGGCGCCTCATTTGGAGCGAGCAATGACCGATAACGTGTCGGCCGAGCAGCTGCGCCTGTTCATCGAGCGCATCGAACGGCTGGAAGAAGAAAAGCGCGGCATCGCCGACGACATCAAGGACGTCTATGGCGAAGCGAAGTCGACCGGCTTCGATGCCAAGACGATGCGCAAGATCGTGAGCCTGCGGAAGATGGAAAAGCACCACCGCGACGAAGCGGATGCGCTGCTCGAGACATACCGGAACGCGCTCGGTTTGGTCTAACGGGCGGCGCGCGCTTTGCGTTGGCAAAGCGCCGACTCGCCACGACGGCCAGCGGGGCGGCACAGCCGCCTCGTCTGACGGCGTGGTGACCAGGGCGCTCAGCGACACGCCGTTTGGGTCAGGCCCCAACCTGGATTAAGCGGCCGCTGAACCTCCTTCAACCAAGGCCCGCCCATGACCAAACCCCCGCTGAACGAGCTCGCCCAGCACCTGCTCGGCAAGCCCGCCGCGCAACTCGATCCCGAGGAGCGCCGCGTGCTCGAGACGATCGAGGCGGGGACGCTGGTCAGCCGCGATGCCGGCGACGTCGCCGACGAACGCGAGAGCTTCGGCGATCGCCTATCCGACCGCGTCGCCGCGATCGGCGGCAGCTGGGGCTTCATCATCGGCTTTTCGCTGGTGCTGGTCGGCTGGATGCTGCTCAATTCGGACGTGCTCCAGCATTTCGGGCTGGCGTTCGATCCCTACCCTTACATCTTCCTCAACCTGATGCTGTCGACGGTCGCCGCGATCCAGGCGCCGGTCATCATGATGAGCCAGAACCGCCAGGCGGCGAAGGACCGGCTGGCCGCCAGCCTGGATTTCGAGACCAACCTGCGCGCGGAGATCGAGATCCTGCGGCTGCACCATAAGCTGGACGTTGCGGTGGTCGAGCGGCTGCAGGCGCTGGAGGCGAAGATCGATGCATTGACCCCCTCCGTTCGTCCTGAGTAGGGACTGAGCGAAGGCGAAGGCCCTGTATCGAAGGACCTGCGCAAAAACCTGTCCTTCGATACGCCGCTTCGACTGCGCTCAGCGGCTACTCAGGACGAACGGAAGTAGAAGTCAGATGGCCGGTCATTCCAAATTCAAGAACATCATGCACCGCAAGGGCGCTCAAGATAAGAAGCGCTCGGGCATGTTTTCCAAGCTCAGCCGCGAAATCACCGTTGCGGCCAAGATGGGTCTGCCCGATCCCGACATGAACCCGCGCCTGCGCGCCGCGGTCAACGCCGCCAAGGCGCAGTCGATGCCCAAGGACAACATCCAGCGCGCGATCGACAAGGCATCGAAGGGCGATACCGAGAATTACGAGGAAATCCGCTACGAGGGCTTTGGCCCCGGCGGCGTGTCGCTGATCATCGAGGCGCTGTCCGACAACCGCAATCGCACCGCGACCAATGTCCGCACCGCGGTCAGCAAGAACGGCGGCAACCTGGGTACCGCAGGGTCGGTCAGCCACGGTTTCGACCGGGTCGGCCTGATTTCGTATCCGGCATCGGCCGGCGACGCCGAAAAGGTGTTCGAGGCCGCGCTCGAAGCCGGCGCCGAGGACGTGACGTCGAGCGAGGACGGGCACGAGATCTGGACCGAACAGGGGTCGCTGCACGAAGTCGTGAAGGCGCTGGAGCCGGTGCTGGGCGAAGCCGAGGGCGCGAAGCTCGCCTGGCGTCCGCAGACGATGGTCGAAGTGACCGAAGCCGACGCGGCGACGCTGTTCAAGCTGATCGACGCGCTGGACGACGACGACGACGTCCAGACCGTGTGGGGCAATTACGAAGTCTCCGATGCGGTGATGGAGAAGCTGGGCTGATGCAAGGTCCCTCTCCCGTCGGGAGAGGGAAGGGGCCC
>DASTEN010000476.1:0-2654 GCA_035709645.1 Sphingomonas sp. | reverse complement strand
TGGGTTGCAGGCGGCGGCCACGGCGGCTGGCGGGACCGCGGTCCTGTCCTCCGCCGGCGATTTCGCCAAGCGGCCGGACGTCGCCATCGTGGTGTTCGGCGAACAACCCTACGCCGAATTCGCCGGCGACCGGAAAGACGCCGTCTTCGCCGATTCCGAAGGCCTGACCTTGCTGCGCAAGTATCGCGCTGAGGGCATTCGCACGGTTGCGGTGTTCCTGTCGGGCCGCCCGCTGTGGATGAACCGTGAAATCAACGCCGCCGACGCCTTCGTCGCCAGCTGGCTTCCCGGCAGCGAGGGTGCGGGCATTGCCGATGTCCTGTTCGGCAAACTGCCGGCGACCGGGCGATTGTCGTTCACCTGGCCGGCGAACTGCACGGGCCGACCGGTCAACGGTCCCGATGGGGCCGCGTTCGTCCGCGGCTACGGCCTGTCGCTGGGCGAGGTCCGTACGACGCCGCGCCTGAACGAGGCTTGCGACATCCTGGACACGGCATCGACCGAATGGTTCGACATGGGACGCCTCGGTGCGGGAATCGCCGCGCGCGGCGGCGCGATCGATCTGCCGGGGCTGCGCGGGACCGGTGGCGGTATCACGGCACGCGGCTACGATCGTGCCCGTCAGGAGGACGCGCGCGAGATCGCGTTCGCGCCGGGAGCGACGCTGACGTTGACGACCGCAAGCGCGTTGACCGCCGGCGGCGGGTATCGCATCCTCTACGAACTGGGTACCGCGCCCGGCGGCCCCGTCACGCTGACGATCGGTGGCAAGGTGATCGATATCACCGCGGGGATTGCGAATTCCGCTGGCAAGGGGTGGCGCGAAATGGTGATATCGCCCGCCTGTGCGCCGACGGCGGGCGCCAGCCTGGCGATGACCAGCGCCGGTCCGCTTGTCCTGCGGGTCGCGCGGATCGTGCGGCAGGACATGGCGGCGGGGATCGAGTGTTCGTTCTGACGAACGCGTAAGAGCCAAGCCGCAACGGCGGCGGGCGTTTTGTGAAGGGGAGACGGATCGATATGGCGATGGCACCGGCAGGCGCGGCGGGGACCCAGGGTGACCCGGGGGCAGGGGCCGATCCGCAGATCGACGCGCCGGGCCTCAACTATTTCGTCTTCGCGCTGTTCTTCATCTTCGGCGGGATCACGTCGCTCAACGACGTCATCCTGCCAAAGCTGAAAGAGCTGTTCACGCTCAACTACACGCAGGCCATGCTGGTCCAATTCTGCTTCTTCACCGCCTATCTGGTGATCGGAATTCCGGGGGCGCAGTTGGTGAAGCGGATCGGATACATGCGCGGCGCGGTCGTCGGGCTGCTGACGATGATGGCCGGATGCCTTCTGTTCATTCCCGCCAGCACGACCGCGACCTATGGCCTGTTTCTGCTGGCGCTGTTCGTTCTCGCCAGCGGCGTCGTGATCGTACAGGTCGTCACCAACCCGCTCATCAGCCTGCTCGGCCCGCAACGGACGGTGCACAGCCGCCTGACGTTCGCGCAGGCGTTCAACAGTCTGGGGACGACGATCTTTCCGGCCATCGGCGCGACCCTGATCCTGGGCAGTCTGGCTGGCGTGACCGCCGCCCAATTGTCCGGCGCCGAACTCGACGCCTATCGCACCGCAGAGAGCCGGGCGATCGTCAACACCTACATCGGCTTGGCCGTCACCCTCGCGGTTATCGCGGCCGTCGTCTGGGCGTTCCGCAATCGGCTGAAGGGCGAACGACACGAACAAAGCTCGCTGACCGGCGGTTTCCAGCTGTTGAAGCGCACCCGCTTCGGCTGGGGGGCGCTGTGCATCTTCCTGTACGTCGGCGCGGAAGTGGCGATCGGTTCGCTGATCGTCAGCTATCTGATGCAGGCCAGCGTCATGGGCCTGGCCGAGCAGGATGCCGGCCGGATGATCGCCTATTACTGGGGCGGGGCGCTGGTCGGCCGGCTGGTCGGATCCGCCGTTCTGCGCGTCGCCAACCCCGGCATGATCCTCGCCAGCGTAGCGGCCGGTGCGATCGCCCTGCTGGCGATCTCGACCCAGACCACCGGCATAGTTTCGGGCTACAGCCTGCTGGCGATCGGTTTGATGAACTCGATCATGTTTCCGACCATCTTCAGCCTGGCGTGCGAGAAGCTGGGGGCGAAGGCGGCGGACGGATCGGGCATCATCAACATCGCGATCTTCGGCGGCGCGGTCATTCCATTGATCACCGGGATGCTGGCCGACGCCACCGGCAGCCTGGCCGGCGCGCTGGTCCTGCCGGCCATCTGCTACGGCGTTATCGCGGCCTTCGGCTGGTACGCACGACGCCCTGGCTGATCGCCGGATCGCTGCACTCCCGCGTTTCGACGGTATGAAGCTCTGACGTCACGCCAGAGAATATCCGCGTGAAAAGCGGCGGATGTCGACCTGCGTTGCCCGCAATCCGTGCGTCAGCGCCGAACAGGCGGCGTCCAGATCGTGGCGGGATCCGCACAGGAATATGTCGGCGGCGGCATAGTCGTGTTCGGGCCAGGTGTGGATCGATATGTGCGATTCCGCCAGCAGGGCGATCCCGGTGACGCCCTGCCCCTCGCCAAAACCGTGCAGGCGCAGGTCCAGCAGCGTGGCGCCCGCCGCCGCGACTGCGGCGCGCATCGCGGCGTCGACGGCGGCGATGT
>DASTEN010000475.1:0-4759 GCA_035709645.1 Sphingomonas sp. | reverse complement strand
GATATAGCGTGGCAGCACCGCCCAACCGGCGTCGCGGGCGGCAGCGATCAGCGGCATCGCCGTCGCATCGTCGTCGTAGACCGGACCGATCCGTAGGCCGTTTGCGTGGGTTGCGAGTTCCGACAACGCCAGAGCGAAGATGCCCGGGCCAGCTGCCTCGCGCACGGGAAAGCTTCGGAACGGCCAATAGGCGCCCGGCACCTGTACCAGTTTCAGTGCCGCGGGTCCGGCCGGGACCACCGGCAGCGCGAGCAACGCCGCCCCGTCGCGCTCTATCACGATGGTTCGAGGAGCGCCGCCGTAGCTGTCGATCGCCGCAGAGAACCATTGGCGGCGCAAGAACCGGTGCGTCTCCGCCGCACGCTCCGCCACGCGATCGATCGCGGGCGGCAGGCCGGCATCCGTTCGCGCGGTACAGGTCGTCGGCTGGCGCGCGAAATCGGTGAGCGGCACGGGCTTGGTCATCGCAACCGCCCTAATCCCGCAACGGTTACCAAGGCGTGAGGGACGTTGCCCCTTTTGTCCCGTCGATCTAGGCTTCCGCGCATGACCTTTGCCCCCGGCCTGTCGACCGTCGCCGCGACCATCCAGACCGCGATCGCGCCGGTGTTTCTGCTTGCCGGCATCGGCGCGATTCTGAACGTGCTGGCCGGGCGACTGGCACGGATCATCGATCGCACCCGCGCGCTGGAGGCGCTGCACCCGCGCTCGACCGGTCCCGAGCATGATCGCCACGTCTGGGAACTGCGCATCCTCGACCGGCGCATCGGCGTCATCAGCGCCGCGATCAGCCTGTGCGTGGCCAGCGCGGTCGCGGTCTGCGTCGTCGTCGCGCTGCTGTTCGTCGCGCGGATCGTCAACCTGCACATCGGCCTGGCGGTCGCGATCCTCTTCATCGGGACGATGATCCTGCTGACCGTCGGGTTGCTACTGTTCCTGATCGAGGTGCACATTTCGCTGAAGGCGATTCATGTCCGCGCCGAACTGCTGGAGCGCGAACGCCGGTGAGCCCGATCGCGGAGAAGCGCGCGCTGCAGGCCGCGGTCGCGCTGGTGCTCGTCCTGCCGTTCACCGCCGCCGTCGCCGGCGTCGTCGGCGGGCCGAGGTTTCTTGGCCGTCCACCGGTCGTCCCGACCGATCTCGACAGCCACTTCCGCTATGTCTCCGGGCTCTTTCTGGCCATGCTGCTTGCCTATGTCAGTTGCATCCCCCGGATCGAGCGCAAGACGGACCGGCTCCGCCTGCTCGGCTTTCTGACCGTGATTGGCGGTCTCGCCCGGCTGGCGTCGCTGGTGACCGTGGGCGTGCCGTCGATCGGGCATCAGGTCGGACTGGTCATCGAACTCGGCATCGCGCCCACGATTCTGGTGTGGCAGGCGCGGGTGGCACGCCGGTTCGAGGGCAAGGCGCGGGACGCCGGGGCCGGCGTGAGCTTCTAATCCTACCGCGTCCCCGCACAGGCGGGAGCACGGAGTTACAGAAGCCAACGCTCGCCGCCCTGGGCTTTCGCCTGCGCGGGAGCACGCGAGGACGACGATGCCACTATATGCCACGACCCTGCCCTCTCCCGTCGGCACGCTGACGCTCGTCGCCAGCGACGTTGGCTTGAGAGCAGTTCTATGGGAAGACGACCGCCCCGGCCGCGTGACCTTGAACGCGACGCAGGTAGAGCCCGACCATCCGATCCTCACGACGGCCGCCAGTCAGCTCGCGGACTATTTCGCGGGCACGCGCATGCGATTCGACCTCCCGCTCGATCCGCGCGGTACGCCGTTCCAGCGGCAGGTCTGGGCGGCGCTCGCCACCATCCCGTATGGCGAGACGCGCAGCTATGCCTGGATCGCCCGGGCGGTCGGCCGCCCGACCGCCGCCCGCGCGGTGGGCGCCGCCAACGGCCGCAATCCGCTGTCGATCGTCACGCCGTGCCACCGCGTCGTCGGCGCGACCGGAGCGCTCACCGGATTTGCCGGCGGGCTGGCGGCAAAGGACTATCTGCTGACGCTGGAACGCGGGGCGATCGCCCCGTCCATGCCCGGCCCGGCATCCGCGGTCGGCAGGTAGCGCGGGGCCTGACGCGCCTTGGCCCGCGTTTCATAGGCATAGCCGGCGGCCAGCAACGTCTGTTCGCTCCACGCCGGACCGATGAAGCTCAGTCCGACCGGCAACGACCAAACCAGACCCATCGGCACCGTCAGGTGCGGATACCCCGACACCGCGGGCAGCTGGCTGGCGCTGGGATCGCTCGACTGATCGCCGTGGACGGGATCGCTCGGCCAGGCAGCACCATAGCTGGGTGTCACCAGCATGCGGGCATTCGCCGTCTTCAACATGGTGTCGATCGCCGCCGCGGCCATCGCCTGCCCCTTGTCGCGCGCCGCACGATAGGCGGGATCGGCCAGCCCCTTGGTCTTTGCCGCAGCGAGGAAAGTTTCCTGGCCGAAATACGGCATCTCGGCACCGGCGGTGGCGTCGTTGAAGGCGATGACCTGATCCAGCGTGCGCGTGCGAACCGTGGCCGGCGTGGTCGCCAGATAGCCGTCCAGATCGGCCTTCAGTTCGGTGTAGAGGACAAGCTGCTCGGCGGCGCCCAGTCCCGGCGTCGCCGGCCGTTCGACATCGACCAGCACCGCCCCCGCCGCGGTCAGGACGCGCAGTGCCGCATCGAACCGGGCCTGCACGTCCGGCGACATGTCCGGCCGCAGCACCGCCACGCGCACGCCCCGCAGCGCGCCGTCCGACAGACCGGCGGCAAAGTCGCGGCGGTGGGTATCGGCGCCCTTCGTTCCCGAATCCATCGGATCGCTGCCGATCATCGCCGAATAGAGCATCGCGGCATCGCGCACGCTGCGCGCCATCGGACCGGGCGTGTCCTGGCTGTGACTGATCGGCACGACGTGCGTCCGGCTGACCGCACCGATCGTCGGCTTCAGGCCGACCAAACCGTTGATCGCGGACGGGCAGACCACCGACCCATCGGTCTCGGTCCCCAATGCTGCGGCGGCGAAGCTCGCCGCGACGGCCGCGCCCGACCCGCTCGACGACCCGCATGCGGTCCGGTCGAGCGCATAGGGATTGCGCACCAGCCCGCCGACCGCGCTCCACCCGCTCATCGACCGGCTGGACCGGATGTTCGCCCATTCGCTGAGGTTCGCCTTGCCCAGGATCACTGCGCCTGCCGCCCGCAGCCGCGCGACGACGGGCGCGTCGCGGCGGGTGACGTTGTCCTTGAGCGCCAGGCTACCGGCGGTCGTTGCGATGGGATCCAGCGTTTCGATATTGTCCTTGATCAGGATCGGCACGCCGTCGAGCGGCCCCAGCCGCCGCTTTGCCTTTGCCCGCGCGTCCGCCGCCCGCGCCTGCGTCAGCGCGTCGGGATTGACCGCAATGACGCTGCGCAGGGTCGGGCCCTGTCGATCCATGGCGGCGATTCGCGCCAGATACAGTCGCGTCGCCCGCTCCGACGTCAGCTGACCGGTCCCAATGCGCGCCGACAGGTCCGCCAACGGCATCTCGACGATGGTCGGGGCGCGGGTCTGCGCGGTCGCCGCGACAGGCGCCATCATCGCCACGATCCCGATCATTGCCGCCCGCATCGCTCTCTCCCCAATGGTGTCGCCTCGACGCTATGCCGCGCGCGGGCGGACCACAATCGTCGGCTGTTCGCGATGGATCCACAGCAAAATTTTTTTCAACCTAACCGGCGACTCTTGCCTTTCAAAAAGGCGAGGAAAGTCCACGCGTCGGATGGTTCGCCGCCTGCGAAACGGGCCTTTTCTACGATGAAGCACCGTCGAAAAGCTGAGCGTGACGGCTTGCCTTACGATTCGATTGAGCACAATCTGTTGTGGTTGTGTCGGGGGACCAACCCCAAGCCTTGGTGATAGAAGCGTACGACCCCATATCGTACGATCACCGGCCCGCGCCCCTCGGCACCAAAATGGTCCTGTTTTGTTCTGGGCCGTTGGATTAAGAACCGGTGCGGCGAGTCGTCCCCGGTCGAGCGAGACGAGAAGGACGGCGCGATGGATTTCAGGGATACAGCGGAGAGCGACGTGACGGACGCGACCACCATCGAAACTCCGGCAGAGACGACCGGTCCTGCGGCTGCGACCGAGCGCGATTCGCGCCACGTCGCGACCCCCTATCCGGTCGATGTCGACCACAGCCGCGACGCGCTCCTCACAGATTTCGGCAAGGAAACGTTGAAGGACCGCTACCTGCTGCCGGGCGAGAGCTTCCAGGATCTGTTCGTCCGCGTGGCGTCGGCCTACGCCGATGACGCGGCGCACGCGCAGCGCATCTACGACTATATCAGCCGCCTGTGGTTCATGCCGGCGACGCCCGTCCTGTCGAACGGCGGCACCGGCCGCGGCCTGCCGATCAGCTGCTTCCTCAATTCGGTGCCCGACAGCCTGAACGGCATCGTCGACACCTGGAACGAGAATGTCTGGCTCGCCTCGCGCGGCGGCGGCATCGGTACCTATTGGGGCAACGTCCGCGGCATCGGCGAGCCGGTCGGCCTGAACGGCAAGACCAGCGGTATCATCCCGTTCGTCCGCGTGATGGATTCGCTGACGCTGGCGATCAGCCAGGGTTCGCTGCGGCGCGGGTCGGCCGCCTGCTATCTCGACATCTCGCATCCGGAGATCGAGGAATTCCTCGAAATCCGTAAACCCTCGGGCGACTTCAACCGCAAGGCGCTGAACCTGCACCACGGCGTCCTGATCCCCGACGCCTTCATGGAAGCGGTGCGCGACGG
>DASTEN010000474.1:0-2835 GCA_035709645.1 Sphingomonas sp. | reverse complement strand
CGGGCGCCTATGGCTGCGGCATGTCGGGGAGGCGCAGGCGTTATGGGACGCACCCGTCGCGACGGCGGTCGGCTACGCCGGGCTGCTTGTGGCGGGCCTCGTTGCCACCGGCCTGCTTGCCCGCCGCGACGGCGGGAGTTGGTGGCGGCTTCTGGCCTATCAGACGATGGCGCTGGCGATCACCGTCGTTCAGTTGCGCGGTGCCTATGTCGGCGCGACGCTGGCAGCGGTCCCGCTCGCCGTCCTGATAACCGAAGCCCGTACGAAGGGGCGGACGTCGGTGCTGCTCGCGCTGTGGGTGGCGGGTGCGGGAATTTCCTATCCCCTTGCCGCCGGGACCATCGCACCGAAGGCGGCAATCGCCGCGCCGGGGATCGATTGCGGCGGCACCGCGATGATCGACCGTCTGCGCGCCCTTCCCCCCGGCCCGGTGATGACGGGCATCGATGCGGGCAGCTACATCCTATCCGCCACGCCCCATTCCGTCGTCGCTGCGCCCTATCATCGCAACAATGCCGGCAACGCCGCGATGTATCGCTTCTTTTTGGGGCCGCCCGCATCGGCGGGTCGGATCTCACAACGCTGGCGGGTGCGCTACGTCGCGCTGTGCCCGGGCATGTTCGGCGACCTGCGCCCATCTGCGGGCTCGATCGCCGGCGGCGTCCGGCCGGGATGGCTGCGTCCGATCGGCACCGACGGCCACCTTTTCCTCGTTACCGATCCGTCATGACAACCGCCCGCAGCGGAGGGGTCTTGTGGCCGGGGGCACGGTGGCTCGTGACGCTGCACGTGGTGCGGCGGGCGATGCGGGATCGTCCGGACCGATTGCCGAGCGATGACATCGCTATTGCCGGCCGATGTCTTACCGCACGGTCAGCCGGTATCCGGCGAGCCGATGACGCGAAGGGGGCGGACTGATGGATGCGACACTGCCGGCACGGGCGCCCTCACGACCATGGTTGCCGCATCCGACGACCGGCTTGGCCAATTGGCTGTTGTGCTGGGTCGTCCTGCCCAATCTCGCCTTCTGTGCCCTTTGGGTGATCGCCACGCCGCCGCGGATGGAGGCCATCCTGGCGACGGGTGTCATCGGCCTGATCGTTCGACGGGCGCCCTACGGCGTACGCCTGTGCGGCTTCGTCGTTTCGACGATCTATTCCATCGCCACCTATCTGTCGGCCATTTTCAACCTGACGGTACACCACCTGCTGGTGTCATTGCGATTCTTCGCCGAACTGCATCCGCTCGGATCGCCGGAATATTTGGCCGCGATCGGCGCGATGGTGATGTTGACGGCGACCACCGTCCGGTTGCTGCGACGCGATATGCGGTTCGGCAGCGCCGCCGAATTGCTTGTCGCCGTCGTCTCGCTGCTGGCCGTCGCGGGTCTGGACCGGCTGGTCGGCATGCATTCGCGCGGATCGTACAACCATGTTCCCGACGCCACGGCGCCGTTCGAATCGGCGGTTGGCCGCTCGGGCTTCGCCGCCGCTCTGAACGGCCGCCGGCACGCGATGATCGTCATGGTCGAAGCGATGGGATCACCGCTGAACCCGGCGCTGGACCGACTGATGTTCGAAGCGTGGCGCAGCCCGGCCATCACCAGCCGATACCAAGTCACGTTCGGCACCAACGCCTTTTACGGGTCGACGACCAACGGTGAACTGCGCGAGCTGTGCGCGCGGTGGGATGAGTATCACAGCGTCCTGGATAAGCCCGATGCCAACTGCCTGCCGGCGCGCGCGGGTCGTCGCGGCTATGACGCGACCGCCGTCCACGGCTTCAACCGCAGCTTTTTCGATCGCGCCCGCTGGTACCCCAACATCGGTTTCCGCCGCGAAATCTTCGGTGATATGCTGGCGAGGCAGGGTGCCGGCGAATGCGAAGGCGTGTTTCCCGGCCCGTGCGACACCAGGATCGCACCGTTGCTCGGCCAGATGCTGAAGGACGCGAAACGCCCGCAATTCCTCTATTGGCTGACGCTCAACTCGCATCTGCCGGTCCCCGGCAGCGCGGCCTTGGGAACGGAGGATTGCCTGGAGCGCAACCCGGGCTTCCCCGTCAACCGCGCCGGGCTTTGCCGGCTTGTCGCGGTCATCCGCGCGACGAACGCCAGCCTGGCCGCGGTGCTGACCGATCCGGCCCTGCCAGCGACCGAAGTGCTGATCGTCGGCGATCATATCCCGCCGTTCTTCGGCCATGTCAGCCGCAGCCAGTTCGATCAGGCACGCGTGCCGTGGGTCCGACTGGTGCCGAAGGATCGCTGACAACTTGCCGCGTCGCCCGCTTGTGCGGATAAAGACTGAGACTATGGTGCGCCGCCATGCAAGCCCCCCCGGCCGAACTTCGTTGGTGGCAGACGCGCGCGTTCGTTGTCTTCGTCGCGCTTGCGACCGCCATTCCGCTTCTGATCCCCGACATCGCGCCGCTGGTCGATCTGCCGGGGCATATGGCGCGCTACCGCGTGCAGCTCGCCCATGGCACGGCACCGTGGCTGAACGACTGGTATGATTTCCGCTGGCAGTTGATCGGCAACCTGGGCATCGACCTGCTGATCGAGCCGATGGCGCCGATCTTCGGGCTGGAGCTGTCGGTCAAGCTGATCCTGCTGACGGTCCCGCCGCTGACCGCGGTCGGTTTCCTGTGGATCGCGCGCGAAGTGCATGGCCGCATTCCGGCGACCGCGCTGTTCGCGCTGCCGCTGGCGTACAGCTACCCGTTCCACTTCGGCTTCGTGAACTTCGCGCTGTCGATGGCGCTGGCGCTCAATGCCTTTGCGCTGTGGCTGCGCCTCGCCCGGCTGGGCAAGTTCCGGCTGCGCGCGGTCCTGTTCGT
>DASTEN010000473.1:0-4618 GCA_035709645.1 Sphingomonas sp. | reverse complement strand
GCGGCGCCGCCCGCGAAGAAGCCGCTGGTGTTCGCGCACCGCGGCGCGTCGGCGCTGCGCCCCGAACACACGCTCGGCGCCTATGCCAAGGCAATCGCGGACGGCGCCGACTTCATCGAACCCGATCTGGTCCCGACGAAGGACGGTGTGCTGGTCGCGCGCCACGAGAACGAGATTTCGGAGACGACCGACGTCGCTGCCCATCCCGAGTTCGCCGATCGCAAGACGACGAAGACGATCGACGGCGCGCCGGTCACCGGCTGGTTCACCGAGGATTTCACGCTCGCCGAACTGAAGACGCTGCGTGCGAAGGAACGCTTGCCGCTGCTGCGGGGCACCGCATACGACGGCAAGTTCGAGATACCGACATTTGCCGAGATCATCGCGTTGGCAAAGGCGCACCACGTCGGCGTCTATCCGGAAACCAAGCATCCGACCTATTTCGCATCGATCGGGCTGGAGACGGACACGCCGCTGGTCGCGCAGCTCACTGCCGCCGGCTGGGAAACCGCCGACGCGCCGGTATTCATCCAGTCGTTCGAGGTCGCGAACCTGAAGCGGCTGAAGGGGCTGACCGGGGTCCGCCTGATCCAGTTGATGGATGCCAAGGGGGCGCCGGCCGATGGCACGATGCCCAGCTATGCCGCGATGGCGACGCCCGCCGGGCTGCGCGCGATCGCCGGCTATGCCTATGGCATCGGCCCGAACAAGACGATGATCCGCGACGGCGAAGCGGTTCCGACGCGTCTTGTCGCCGATGCCCATGACGCGGGGTTGAAAGTGCATCCCTGGACGTTTCGTGCGGAGAATTTCTTCCTTCCCTCCGCGCTGCGCGCCGGAATCGACCCGCGTGCCCATGGCGACCTGGGACAGGAAATCGCCCGCTATCTGGAATTGGGCGTCGATGGTTTCTTCACCGATTTTCCGCTAGACGGAGCCCGCGCCCGCGACGCTCGCCGGCTGCGCTGATCCCCGGGGGGCCTGTTCGTTGCGTAAAGTCCTGATCCTGCTGCCGATCGCAGCGCTTGGCCTGTCGGGTTGCATCGCGAAGACGGCGGTCGATCTGGTCACCCTGCCGGTCAGGGCGGTCGGCCAGGCCGCCGACTGGGCGACGACCAGCCAGGACGAGGCCGATCGCAATTACGGCCGCCGCATGCGCAAGGCCGAGGCCCGCGAAGGCAAGGAACGTCGCGAATGGGCCAAGCGCTGTCGCAAGGACCCGCAGGGGTGCGGCCAGTACGACGGCTATACCGCATCGCACGACCGCCGCGTGCATTGACCGCGCCCGCCAACGTGGCTTGGCAATCCTAGCGTCGATGCCGTAGGGGCGATCGCATTCCCCTCTTCACAATCGAGACGCTTCCCATGGGTTTCCGCTGCGGCATCGTCGGCCTGCCGAACGTCGGCAAGTCGACGCTATTCAACGCGCTCACCGAAACGGCCGCCGCGCAGGCCGCGAATTATCCGTTCTGCACGATCGAACCGAACGTCGGCAACGTCGCCGTGCCCGATCCGCGGCTGTCGACGCTCGCCGAGATCGCCGGTTCGGCCAAGATCATCGAGACGCAGTTGGGCTTCGTCGACATCGCCGGGCTGGTGCGCGGCGCGTCGAAGGGCGAAGGGTTGGGCAACCAGTTCCTGGGCAACATCCGCGAAGTCGACGCGATCGTCCATGTCCTGCGCTGTTTCGAGAACGACGACATCCAGCATGTCGATAACAAGGTCGATCCGATCGCGGACGCCGAGACGGTCGAGACCGAACTGATGCTGGCCGACTTGGAAAGCCTGGAGAAGCGCGTGCCCAACCTCGCCAAGAAGGCGACGCAGGGCGACAAGGAGGCGAAGGTCGCCGCGTCCGTGCTCGGCCAGGCGCTGGAGCTGTTGCGCGACGGCAGACCCGCGCGACTGACCGTGCCCAAGGATGTCGAGGAAGAGCGCGTCTTCGCCCAATCGCAGCTGATCACCGCGAAGCCGGTACTCTACGTCTGCAACGTCAACGAAGAGGATGCGGCGAACGGCAACGCCCTGTCGGCGAAGGTCTTTGAAAAGGCCAAGGCGGAGGGGGCACAGGCCGTCGTCGTGTCGGCCGCGATCGAGGCCGATATCGCGACGATGCCGGCTGAGGATCGCGGCGAATTCCTGGCCGAGCTGGGGCTGGAGGAAACCGGCCTGACACGCGTCATCCGTGCCGGTTACGACCTGCTCTCCCTGCTGACCTTTTTCACGGTCGGCCCGAAGGAGGCGCGCGCCTGGACCACGCATGTCGGGGCGAAGGCGCCGCAGGCGGCAGGCGAGATCCACACCGATTTCGAACGCGGCTTCATCCGCGCCGAAACGATCGCGTACGAGGATTACGTCCAGTTCAAGGGCGAAGCCGGCGCACGCGATGCGGGCAAGCTGCGTTCGGAAGGCAAGGAGTATGTCGTCAAGGATGGCGACGTGATGCTGTTCCGCTTCAACGTCTGATCGCAGGCGGCGGCGATCGGTTCGGCTTGACCACGACCGGTGTCGGTGCGACGAACCGTTCGCCTTGCGGGGGAGACAGCAAAGGTGTACGATTCGGCTATGACGCTTCGCCATGTGCTTGCCGCCGCTGCCCTGATCGCCGCGCCTGCCGCGCAGGCGGCCGATCCTTCGCCTGCCGCTCAAGCCACCGATGTCGGGTCGCGGGTCGAAACGGGTGTTCGCGGCACTGCGGCCCGCAAGATCGAACGCAAGCAGCCCGGCATCCCCACCCGCCCGCGGATCATCGACGCCCCCGGCGCGGCGCTGATGATGATCCCCGCGGCCTGGGACCCCGAACAGGCGACGATGTTCCGCCGCTGATCCCGACGCGCCGCCCGGCGGGCGGTGTTATTGACGCGGCGCAGTTACGCAGGCGGCGTCAGCCTCGAACAGGCCCCGCCCTGGCGATAACAGGGCGAGACCTTGGCCCACTCGATGCGGGCACTGCTGGACTGCAAGGGTCGCCCCTCGGATGCACGTCTGTCTGTATCGACCGACCCGCGCGAATCGCGACGACGCCTAGGCCGGTCCGCCACCCGGTGGGTCCATCGGCCTGTTCATCGACCAACCCGCCAGCCACCGCCCTCGCATCACCCGACAACGCGACTGCGCGGTGATCTGGATGGGCCGCAAACCGCTGTCGCGTCTGGAGATTGTCATGTGTCTGGGGCAGAGAGACGCGATGCGTATCCTCCTCCCGCTTGCTGGCCTGGCCGCTCTGGCCGTTTCCGCGTGTGCCGCGACACCGGCTCCTCTCGGACCGTCGACGCCCGAGTATCGCGCCGCCGCCTCGGCGTCGGAGGTGCGGGCGCCGGTTACGATCTTGATTTCGATCGACGGTTTCCGGCCCGATTATCTTGACCGTGGGATTACCTCCAACCTGTCGCGACTGGCGGCCGATGGCGTGCGCGCGGCGATGCGGCCGTCGTTTCCGTCCAAGACCTTCCCAAACCACTGGGCGATCGTCACCGGCCTGCGCCCGGATCGCAACGGCATCGTGTCGAACACCATGGAAGATCCCGCCGGCAAGCGGGACAAGTTCACCATGGCCACCGACGATCCCTGGTGGTGGAATGCCGCCCCGCCGCTCTGGGTCGATGCCGAGGCCGCCGGCATTCGCAGCGCCGCGATGTTCTGGCCCGGCGCGTCGGTCGCGATCGGCGGCGTGCGGGAAACCGAATGGCCCAACGAGATCCACGGCGGTGTGCGCCCCAACGACTGGATACCGTACGGCGAAGCGGTCGACGACGCGCAGCGGGTCGATACGATTATCGACTGGCTGCGACGGCCACAGGCCACCCGCCCCGCATTCCTGACTCTGTATTTCGAAGAGGTCGACACCGCCGGCCACCGCTATGGCCCGGCCGATCCCCGGACCAGCCAGGCCGTGGCCAATGTCGACAGCGCGATCGGCTATCTGACCCGTGAACTGGCGGCGCTTGGCCAGCCGGCGAACATCGTCGTCGTCTCCGATCATGGCATGGCCCCGGTGACCAAGGATCAGGTGATCCCGCTTGCCGACCTGGCGTCCGATGCCGACGGGCGCGCGGTGGAAACCGGCGTGTTCGCCAGTTTCCAGCCCGTGCCGGGGCGCGAGGCGGAACTGGCCGCCAGCCTGTCACGCCCACGCGATCATGTGACGTGCTGGCCCAAGGCGAAGATCCCCGCGCGTTTCCACTACGGCATCAACCCGCGCATTCCCGCCTGGTTCTGCCTTGCCGATCCGGGCTGGCGCATCCTGTCCAAGCCGGCGAATCGGGCGACGGGCGGCGACCACGGTTACGATAACGACGCCCCGGACATGCGCGCGATCTTCATCGCGTCGGGCCCCGCTTTCGCGACCCGCACATCGCTGCCGGTGTTCGACAACGTCGACGTCTATGCGCTGATCCGTCAGGTCATCGGCCTGCCGCAGGCCGCCGGCAAGGATGGCGAACTGGCCCCCGTCCGCGGCGCGCTGCGGTAGAGCGGTTTCCGATCAAGCTGCATCATCGTGACTGCGTCGGCAAGGCTGCTGGCGATGAGCGGTACACAGCAGGCTGGTCTGCCCCTGCGAGTGTCGCAACGACGTCCAGCGGTCTTCCTGACGCCCCCCCCTCGCGGCGGGCCGATT
>DASTEN010000472.1:0-2243 GCA_035709645.1 Sphingomonas sp. | reverse complement strand
GAGTCGCCTTGGCCTTGTCCGGTGCTTTCTCCGGTGCGCCACGCGCGCGGCGTTCGCCCTTGCGGTCCTTGCGGATGGTTTTGGCGTGCGCCTTGGCCTTGGCCTTTTCCTCCGCGCGGGTCGGGGCGGGGCCCTCGTCCTCCAGCGGACGATCGCCCAGCGACAGGTCGAAGCCGAGCAACGCCATGCTGTCGGCGAAATGTTCGGGCAGTTCGGCCGTCACGTCGACCCGGCCGCCATCGGGATGATCGATGCGGATGCGCCGTGCGTGCAGGTGCATCTTGCGGCTGACCCCGCCGGTCAGGAAGGCGTCGGCGCCGCCGTACTTACCGTCGCCGACGATCGGATGGCCGATCGCGGCCATGTGCACCCGCAATTGATGCGTGCGGCCGGTCAGCGGCTGCAACTCGACCCACGCCGCGCGATTGCCGGCACGTTCGATCACGCGGTAGCGACTGCGCGACGGCTGCCCTTCATGTTCACTGACATGCATCTTTTCGCCGCCGGTGCCCGGCTGCTTGGCGATCGGCAGGTCGATCAGTCCATCGGCGATGTCGGGCACGCCGGTGACGAGCGCCCAGTAGATCTTTCGTGCGGTCCGGCCGGAAAAGCTTTTCGAGAAATAGGCCGCGGCGCGCGCCGTGCGCGCGACCAGCAGGGCGCCCGAGGTGTCCTTGTCCAGGCGGTGGACCAGTTTCGGCCGGCCTTCCAGGTCGAACTGCAGGGCATCGAGCAGACCGTCGACATGCTCGGTCGTCTTGGTGCCGCCCTGCGTGGCCAGGCCCGGCGGCTTGTTGAGCACGATCGCCTGGGCGTCGCGATGGATGACCATCGTCTGCGCAAGCGCGGTCTGTTCGTCGCTCAGCGGTGGACGCTCGCGCTTGGGACGACCGGGCTTGGCGGGTGTGGGCGCCTCGGCGGGCGGTATGCGCAGGATCTGACCCGCGGCCAGTCGCGCGCCCGGCTCCGCCCGCGCGCCGTCGACGCGCAGCTGCCCGGTGCGCGCCCAGCGCGACACCGTGTTGAAGCTGACGTCGGCCAGATGCCGCTTGAACCAGCGATCGAGCCGGATGCCGTCGTCGTCGGTCCCGACCTTGAATTCGCGCACGTCGCTCATGCCGCAATCCTCGCAATGGCCAGTCCGCCGAACAGTGCCGCGATCGAACCGATGACCGAAATCGTGACATAGCCGCCAGCCAGCGCCAGCGCGCCACGCTCGATCATCAGCGCAGCATCCAGGCTGAAGGCGGAAAAGGTGGTGAAGCCGCCCAGGACGCCGACGCCCAGCAGCAACCGTGCCTGTTCGGTCCCGCCGCCGCGCGCCAGTATGCCGGCGAGCAAGCCCATCAGCAGCCCGCCGATCAGATTGACACCCAATGTGCCCCACGGAAAATCGGGCTCGAACAGGTCGAGCGTCCATCGCCCGAACAGATGCCGCGCGCCTGCGCCGACCGCGCCCCCGGCCATGACGATAAAGAGGTTGCCCATGGTGTCTGCGGTAGCGCGGACCGGCGCGGGCGTCACCCTATTGATTGCGCAGCGCGGGTGCCGCCTGTGCGGTGGCCGGATCAGCGGCTGCCGGTCAGGATCGACCGGACGTCGGCGACCCCATCGACGTCCTGCGCCACGATCCTGACCGCGGCCCCGTCGCGCGGGCGCCGTGCGGTGAGTGCGTGGAGCGGGCCATCGGCTGCGTAGGTGACGCGGTAGCCGGCGTGAGCCAGGCGCGCGGATTCGCCCGCCAGCACCGCCGCCGCCGGCGCCGCTGCGCCATAGGCGACCGCGCGCAGGTGACAGCCGGGCCCGTCGCTTCCTGCCGCCTCCACGACGCGCGCGAAGGGCGGCAGCGGCAGGTCCGGTGGCAGGCGGGTCGCCCATGTCGCGGAATAGCGCAGGCCAGGCGCACACGCGCTCGCGACCGGATCGCCCAGTCGCTCGGCGAGAGCACCCAGCGTCAGCGCCGTCCGCGCGATCGCGCAGAGCGCACAGTCCGCGGCAGGCGTCGGCAGCGGTGGCGCCGTCCCGATGTTGCCGGCCGGCACCACGTCGATCGGCGGGATCGGGGCGTTCAGCGGCAGGTCGGGTGGCCGGACGGTGTCGCGATTGGCGAGATGCGCGAGCTGTTGATCGCTCATGATCGGCCCGCCGATCGCCAGCGTCAGCATCGGATCGGGGCGGTGCGCCGGCGTCGCGACGGCCGGCGCGGGTGCGGGGTCATCGCGGTCGCAGCCACCCAGCAAGGC
>DASTEN010000471.1:0-2912 GCA_035709645.1 Sphingomonas sp. | reverse complement strand
CATCACCGGTGGTGGCCTGCTCGAGAATATCCCCCGGGTCCTGCCCAACGGGCTGCACGCGCATGTCGATGCCGACGCCTGGCCGCAGCCGCGGCTGATGGCGTTCCTGCAGGCGCAAGGCGCGATCGAGCCCGAGGAGATGGCGCGCACCTTCAATTGCGGGATCGGCATGGCGGTGATCGTCGCACCTGCCGACGCCGATACCGTTGCCGCGAACCTGACCGCGGCGGGGGAAACGGTTCTCCGGATCGGCACGGTCCGGGCAGGGGAACGTGGCTGCACGGTGACGGGCTCGACCGAAACGTGGAGCGCGCGGGGCGACTGGTCGGCGACGCACACCGACTGAAGGCCCGGCTGGTAATGTTGGAAATTTCCTGTCAGCCGATGTCCGTGAAAGCCGCCTCGAGTCCCAACATGCGAAATTGCACTTCGGTTTTTTACCGCCCTACGCGTGAACTTCGTGAACTTTGCCGCCGATGACCACGCGCGTCGGCATCCTCATTTCCGGCCGTGGGTCGAACATGCAATCGCTGGTGCGCGCGGCCGGTGACGCCTATCGCGTCGTGCTCGTCGCCAGCGACAACCCCGACGCCGCGGGCCTCGCCTGGGCGGCGGGCCAGGGCATCGCGACCTTCGCCCATTCCGGCAAGCGCGCGGAGCGAGAGGCCGCCTTTGATGCCGCCTTGCGCGCGGCGGGCGTCGAGGTGATCGCGCTAGCGGGATACATGCGCCTGCTGTCGGACGGCTTCGTCGCGCGCTGGGCGGGGCGCATCCTCAATATCCACCCCTCGCTGCTGCCGCTCTACAAGGGGCTCGATACCCACGCCCGCGCGATCGCGGCGGGGGATGCGGAGGCGGGCTGTTCGGTCCATGTCGTGACCGAGGAACTGGACGCGGGGGAGGTGCTCGGCCAGGCGCGCGTGCCGATCCTTCCCGACGACACCGCAGCTACCCTCGCGGAACGCGTTCTGGGCGTCGAGCATTCGCTCTACCCAAGGATACTCGCGGAGTTCGTGAAGCGATGAGCCCGGACAAGGACGGCGACCTCGAAACGTTGCGCGCGATCGCGCTTGCCCTGCCCGGCGCGGCCGAACGCCTGTCGCACGGCGCGCCCGGCTTTCATATCGAGGACGGCAGGTTCTTCGCCTATTATTGGCACGACCACCATGACGATGGCGAGACGGCGGTATTGGTGAAGACCGCCGGTCCGGACGAGATGGACGCGCTGATCGACGCCGATCCGGCGCTGTATTTCAAGCCGGCCTATCTCGGCGCATCGGGCTGGATCGCGATCCGTACCGACGCGCCGGGCAGCGACTGGGATCACATCGGCGACCGGGTGGCACAAAGCTGGGAAATGGTGGCGCCACGCCGGTATCTGGAAGCGGGCGGGCGGTGAGCGACGATACGCCTGCCGAAAAGGCCGAAACCCGCGCGATACGGCGACGCTGGATCTCGATCGGCGAAGCGGTGGCGGTTGCGGGCGTCGTCATTGCCGGTCTGACGTTCTGGAGCGGATACCAGGATCGCCGCGATGCGGCGGCCGACAAGGCGGCGACCCGGGCGGAGCGATCCGCGCAGGCGCGGCGCGTGCCGCTGGCGACCGCATCGGTCGACTCGCAGGGCATCGCCATCCGTTCGCCTGGCGACTGTCCGCTCGATACGACCGACATCCGCTTTCCCGAGGCGTTGGGCGTCGCCTCGCAAACGACCGTGACCCCGCACCGGATCGAGGCGGACTGGCTGGCGAAACCGATGCTGAAGCTGACCGACGGCGGCGCCGACCGCCGCGACGGCCGCGTGCCGGTCCTGATCCGCGCCACCTGCACCGCCGAGGACGGCGACCGCAGCGAAACGGCGATCTACGACCTGCTCTGGCGCACCGAACCCGGTGGCCTAGTCGGCGGGCGATCCTTCACGCTGCGCGGCATGGTGCGGCGGCAGGCGGGGGGTGATCAGCGGCGGCTGGACGTTCTGTGGTCGGCGGAGACGCCGAAACAGGGCTGATGCGATTACGCCAAATTGAACCAGAAGCGGGCATTGGCGGCGACCGAATTGCCGCCTAGACTTGGGCATCGTCGTATCCAGGGGGGAGACGACACAGGGGGGAATGTCCATGAAGACGATCATCGTCGCCGCGACGCTCGCGGCGGCCGCATTCGTGCCTTGCGCGGCGTCGGCGCAGACTGGTGAGCCGATCCAGGCCGTGGCGGCCGTGAAGCCGGGCGACCCGGCGACCACGCTGCCGGCCAACACCGAAATCGTCCTGTCGATGAACCAGGATCTGACAACGAAGGGTGCCAAGATCGACGTCGGCACCAAGTTCGACCTGTCGGTCGCTTACGACGTGATGGTCGGCGACTATGTCGTCATTCCGAAAGGCACGCCGGCGGTCGGCGAAGTCGTGTGGAAGACCGGCAAGGGCGCGTTCGGCAAGTCGGGCAAGATGGAAGTCGAGATGCGCTCGATCAATCTGAACGGCCGCCGCATCCCGGTCACCGGCAAATATCGCCAGGAAGGCGAAGGCAACACCGTCGCGACGGTCGCATCGGTCGCGCTGCTGTGGCCGGCGGCGCCGTTCGTCACCGGCAAGAGCGCGCGCATCCCGGCGGGGCGTGAGTTGAAGGCGTTCACCGAGTCGGCGACGCCGGTTGCGGTGCCGGCGACGGCGGCGGTTTCGGTGGGGACGCCGGTGGTGGCGGTCGCGGCGACTGCTGCGGTCAAGTAACGGAGGGTGGAAGGCTTCCGGGCCCTTCTCTTTCCTCCTCTCCGTTTGCTTCGAGCGTAGGTTCGAGCCTGTCGAGAACCGAAGTCGAGAAGGCGGTGCCTTAAGGCGGGCCGTTCTCGACAGGCGCTTCTCGACAAGCTCGAAGCTGCTCGAACCGAACGGGATGGGTTGGCGCCATATGGTT